>CANHDN010000035.1 GCA_947459415.1 Bacteroidota bacterium | reverse complement strand
TTGTAGTTATTTGGTAGAAAGAATTAAAAAAGAAGTTCCAATTTGGGGAAAAGAAATACTCAGCGATACTTCTAGTGTTTGGAAAATTAATCAATAACATACATGATAGACATTACACATAAATCGTCCACTTTTCGTAAAGCCATTGCTAGCGCCATCATTAAATTTGGTTCGAACCAAACCATAGAAGCCATTATTCAAAAGCGCGTACCTAAAGGAGATGTGCTAGAAATGGCAAAAACTGCTGGATTATTTGCGGTAAAAAAAACCAGTGATTTGATTCCAGATTGTCACCCAATTCCCATTGAGTACACTTCTATTTCATACGAGTTAGGTTCAGACCAAGTTGCCATTTTTGTTGAAATTGCTACTATTTATAAAACGGGTGTAGAAGTTGAGGCGATGCATGGTGCATCTGTAGTGGCTTTAACCATGTACGACATGCTAAAGCCAATAGATAAAAACATTCACATAGAACAGATACGTTTGGTTTCGAAAAAAGGTGGAAAATCAGATTTTAAAAACGAAATTGGAGATAGCTTAAAAGCGGCGGTAATTGTTTGCTCAGATAGCATTTCTGCAGGTAAAAAAGAAGATAAAGCGGGCAAAGAAATTATTCAGAAATTAGAGAATATGAATTTTACTGGTACTGAGTATATCGTTATTCCAGATGTTATTAAGGATATTCAAACTCAGGTAAAACAGTTTTGTGAACAACAGATAAACTTGCTCATTATTACGGGCGGCACCGGCTTATCACCTACAGACCACACGCCGGAAGCATTAAAACCCTTGATAGAAAAAGAGATTCCTGGAATCACAGAAGCGATTCGCAATTATGGTCAGCAACGCATGCCCTATGCCATGTTATCAAGAAGTGTTTGCGGTTTAATAGGAAACACCTTGGTGCTTGCCCTCCCCGGCAGCACGCGTGGCGCTGCAGAATCTATGGATGCTGTATTTCCGTCCTTATTGCATATTTTTAAAATGATGCGAGGCGGAAGCCACTAAACTGCTACTTCATGTTCGCGAAGGGCTTGATTTAAAGAAGTTTTTAAATCGGTACTCTCTTTGCGTTTACCAATAATTAAGGCACAAGGAACTTGATAAGAACCAGAAGGGAATTCTTTGGTATAAGAACCAGGAATAACTACTGAACGAGCAGGAACTCGTCCTTGGTAAGTGATAGGTTCCGGACCGGTGACATCAATAATTTTAGTACTCATTGTTAGCGTTACACCAGCACCTAAAACAGCTTCTTTCTCTACGTGCACACCTTCTACTACAATGCAACGAGAGCCTATAAAACAATTATCTTCAATGATTACAGGAGCGGCTTGAACCGGCTCTAAAACGCCTCCAATACCAACACCACCAGATAAATGTACATGTTTTCCAATTTGAGCACAACTTCCTACAGTTGCCCATGTATCTACCATAGTTCCTTCATCTACATAAGCACCAATGTTTACATAACTCGGCATTAAAATAGTGCCTTTACTCAAATAAGCGCCATAACGAGCAATGGCATGAGGCACAACCCTTACACCTAGTTCGGCATAATTTTTCTTAAGAGCCATTTTATCATGAAACTCCATGGGGCCAAGCACTATGGTTTCCATTTTCCGAATTGGAAAATATAAAATCACCGCTTTTTTTACCCAATCATTTACCTGCCAACCATTGGTAGTTGGCTCAGCCACACGTAATTTCCCTTTGTCTAATAATTCTATAACTTCGTTAATTGCTTGTTGTGTTTCACCATTTGCAAGCAATGATCGATCTTCCCAAGCAGCCTCAATAATATGTTGTACATTCATCTGGCAAATGTGGACTTCAAAAGCTTAAATTGCAAGAAAAAAATATGCTGAACCAAACGGCGGATAAAGATTGGAATGTATTTTTAAAAGATGCCTTTGCCCAAGAAAGCTATGCACAGTTAATGACATTTTTAGAAAATGAGTATCTAAATGAAATCCCCATTCTACCGCCAATTTCTGAGGTTTTTGCTTGCTTTGAGTGCACTCCTTTTCAACATGTACAAGTAGTAATTGTTGGTCAAGATCCTTACCACGGTATGAACCAAGCACATGGGTTATGTTTTTCGGTGAATACGGGTATTAAAATTCCACCTTCCTTAAAAAATATTTTCAAGGCATTGCAATTTGATATACCCAACTACCAAATCCCCAATCATGGTAACTTAAGCAACTGGTCTAAACAAGGAGTTTTGTTGCTAAATAGCGTATTAACAGTGAGAGAAAAGCAGGCAGGATCTCATCAAAAGAAAGGCTGGGAGCAATTTACCGATGCCGTTATTGAGGAACTCAGCAAACAAAAAGAGCATATTGTTTTTTTGTTGTGGGGCCATGCAGCCATTCAAAAAAAAGAGATAATAGATGGCCATAAACACCTCATATTGGAGGCACCACATCCATCTCCTTTATCGGCTCACAAAGGTTTTATTAGTTGTAAGCACTTTTCTAAAACAAACGAATATTTACTGGCACATCAAGGTGTGCCAATAAATTGGTAATAAAATTATTCAGTATAAAAATCTACCAAAGAGCCAATATACTCATGTGTCCAGCCTTCTACCAAATCGTGGTATTCTTCATCTGGTATATTAGTTTGCCTTACCTCTAAAGAAGTACCTTGGTTATGTAAATGTAATTTTAAGGTAACAATACTTGGATTTTCTGTTTCTTCTTCGCCAAAATACCATTGCTGAACCAATTTTTTATTGGGTTCTAATTCCAGATTTCTCCCAACAATACTTCCATCCCACAATGAAAACTCAACATTGGGTTCAGGCACAAAAGTAGCTTGATCACCTGTCCAGAGCATAATAGTAGCCTCATTGGTTAATGCTAAGTATACATCCTCCGGAGGTGCCGGAATGATGTAATATTTTTTAAAATCTTTCACTTTGTAAAAGTAAGTAAATGAAATGAAATTTTAAATGTTGGATTAATGAATGAATATGTTTTAGTTTGCTTTTGGTATGGATTTACAAAATAAAATCAAACGAGCAGCAAAAGAATTGGCTCCAGAATTGGTTCAGATAAGAAGACATTTGCATAGCAATCCAGAATTATCTTTTCAAGAATATAATACGGTTGCGTTTGTTAGGTCGGAATTAGAAAAACTCGGAATAAACCAGATAAAAAGTTTGGCTAAAACTGGTTTAGAGGTGATCATTGAAGGTAAAAATCCAAATAAAAAAGTTGTGGCGCTCAGAGCAGACATGGATGCATTACCAATAATTGAAGCCAATGAAGTATCTTATAAGTCAAAAAACACGGGTGTAATGCATGCCTGCGGTCACGATGTACATACAACCTGTTTAATAGGAGTCGCTAAAATCTTAAGCAATGAAAAGGAAAATTTTGAAGGCACTATCAAATTAATCTTTCAACCAGGAGAAGAAAAATTGCCGGGTGGAGCATCGCTTATGATTGCCGAGGGCGTATTGGAAAATCCTAATGTAAACGCCATATTGGGTCAGCATGTGATGCCATTATTGCCTGTTGGTAAGATAGGATTTAGAAGTGGCTTATACATGGCGAGTACAGATGAATTGTATGTGACAATTAAGGGCAAAGGCGGGCATGGAGCTATGCCGCATTTATGCATTGATCCGGTAGTGATAGCGGCACAAATGATAATCACTTTGCAACAATTGGTAAGCAGACAAGCAAATCCAATCGTGCCAAGTGTTTTAAGCTTTGGTAAAGTGATTGCAAATGGTGCTACAAATGTAATTCCAAACGAGGTATACCTTGAAGGTACATTTAGAACTTTAGATGAAAAATGGCGTGAAAAAGCGCATGAATTAATGCTCAGAACAGCAAATTCCATTGCTGAAGGAATGGGAGCTTCAGTAGCGTTTGAAATTAGAAAAGGCTATCCATTTTTACAAAATAACCCAGAATTAACAGACAGGAATAAAAAGGCAGCAAGCGAATATGTGGGTTCAGAGAATATAATTGATTTAGATATTTGGATGGCAGCCGAAGATTTCGCATATTTTTCTCAAGCGACCCAAGCATGTTTTTACAGGCTAGGAACAAGAAACGAAGCAAAAGGAATTACTTCTGGCGTTCATACTCCTACCTTTGATATTGATGAAGATGCAATAGAAATTGGAACAGGATTGATGGCTTATCTAGCTATTAAAGAATTGGGCAATTAGTATTGCTCATACCAGCTAAATCTATCATCAACTATGTTAGATTTTTCTTTTTTAAGATGAGTTAGAAATGCAGAAGCCACTGGAGAAAACTTTTTATTTTTAAGCCAGATCATGCTCCAATTCGATTTAATGGGCAAACCAGGTGTAGGAATAATATGTAATTCTTTATTTTGAAGTTCATTTTTAATCCCAATTAGTGGCATAATTGAATATCCTAAGCCAGCCATTAATGCTTGTTTTACAGCTTCATTAGAGGTAAGCTCCAATTTCTTTACTACAGAAATCTGCTTTTGTTGAAAGTATCGCTCCATAATTTGTCTTGTACCTGAACCTTTTTCTCTAAATATCAGGGGCAAATCTTTAAATACATCTTTAGGTGCTGCTCCTACTTTTTCTATTGGAATTTGACTTCCCACCAAGTACAACTTGTTAAATAAGAGATTTAACTTTTCAATTTGCATATTTGCAGGCAGAATTGATACCAAGGCAAAATCTATTTCATTATTTTCAAGACTCTCAGCAACCATTTGTTTGTTGGTAACCTCTACATTTAATTCAACCCCATCATTTTCAGCCAAAAATTTCGAGAGAAAATATGGCAAAACGTATTTACCAGTTGAAACAACTGAAATTTTCAATCTACCTGTTAGCTTGCCTTTGAAAGCTTGAGTTTTATAATTTATTGCGTTTACCTGATTCAAAATATTTTCTGCGGCTTGTGCAATTTCTTTCCCAAATTCTGTTATATAAATTTTTCTTCCGATAATTTCAGTCAAAGGAATATCAAATTGATCTTGAAAATTTTTAAGCTGAATAGATACAGCTGGCTGAGTCAAATTCATTGCTTCAGAGGCCTTTGTAACACTTTTTAATTGCACTACTTTTAAGAATATCTGCAATTGGTTTAGGGTATAGTTCATTAATTTTATTTATGCTTATTATGAAAATTACAAATAAATATTTATTAAAGGTAAGAAGTTAATTTGTATTCTCAAACTATTTTACCTTATAAAAGTTTTTAATAATTTTAATAAAAAAACTTACATTTTAAAAACAACTTGCATACGACCAATCAATATAATGAATCTAGATCTCCTATTAGAAAATTTAACTAACCCAGCTTTATTGTTTTTTGCACTTGGCATTTTAGCGGTATATTTAAAAAGTGACTTAGAGATTCCACCTAATTCATCTAAGTTTATTTCCTTATATCTCCTTTTTGCTATTGGTTTCAAAGGCGGTCAAGAATTGTCACATCAAGAAATAAACAGTGAGATAATCTTGTCAATCTTATTTGGAATTAATATTTCAATGATTATACCACTTTATTCTTTTTTTATATTAAGGCACAAACTAAATGTTTTTGATTCTGGTGCAATTGCAGCAGCATATGGATCTGTTAGCGCAGTAACCTTTGTAACAGCAGTATCCTATTTAGAATCACAACAATTAAATTTACATGGTCATATGGTTGCAATCATGGCACTTATGGAATCTCCAGCCATCATCATATCGCTATTGCTCATTTCAATTGCAAATAAAGATGTAAATGAAAATCTAAAGAAAGGGAATGTCATTAAACATTCTTTTACAAATGGCAGTGTTTTATTAATTATCGGAAGTTTAATAATTGGTTATGTTGCAAATGCCAAACAAGCAGAGGGAATTAAACCATTTACAAATGATTTATTTAAAGGGTTCTTAGCAATATTTCTATTGGATATGGGAATTAGTAGTGGCAAAAAATTAAAATCTTTCTTTGCATTTGGTTGGTTCCCGATAATTTTTGCAATAGTCATGCCACTTATTAATGGATGTGTTGTAGCGGCCTTTAGTAAATATGTAACCACAGATGTAAGCAACCGTTTTATGTTTGCCATTTTAGCTGCAAGTGCCTCCTATATTGCCGTACCCGCTACGATGAAAATTTCGGTTCCAAAAGCAAATCCTGGCTTGTTTTTACCAATGGCCTTAGCACTTACATTTCCAGTAAATATAACCATAGGCATGCCCTTGTATTTTCTGGTGGTGCAATATGTTTAATCCATAGGAAAAACATTTCTAGCCATTAATAAACTAACATTAAACTCTTTTTGATCCAACCCGGATGCAATGGACTTATTTTCTAAGTAGGAAATAAGATTTTCTGTGGCCATATTTCCGGTAAGTTCATCTGTTGCCATTGGACAACCGCCAAGCCCTAAAATCGCGCCGTCGAATCTCCTACAGCCTCCCTCCCATGCTGCATCCATTTTTTCTAACCAATTAAAAGGCGTTGTATGTAAATGTGCTCCAAACTCCGCTTGAGGTAGATTTTTTTTCAACTCAGTAAACAGGTAAGATATACTTTCTGGTTTTGCTATACCTATGGTATCGCTCAATGAAATTATTTGAATACCCATTTTAGTTATTTGCGCTACCCAGTGCGCTGCTAATTCTGCATTCCAATCATCTCCATATGGATTTCCAAAGCCCATACTAATATATACAACCATTTCTTTTCCATGCTTTAAGCATAAATTTTGAATTTCTGCTACCGAAATTAAACTCTCTTGAATACTACTATTGGTATTACGTTTTTGAAAAGTCTCTGAAATAGAAAATGGAAAACCAATATATCTGATTGCGGAATATTTACAGGCCTGTTCTGCTCCGCGAAGGTTTGCAACAATGGCTAGCAATTTAGTTTTTGTTGAAGCTAAATCGAGCATTTCCAATACCTCAGCAGTATCTTGCATTTGAGGAATAGCCTTTGGCGAAACGAAACTACCAAAGTCTAATGTGTCAAATCCTACCTTTAAAAGTTGATTTAAATAGGCTGCTTTTTTAGGCGTTTCTATAAATTGATGAATGCCCTGCATAGCATCTCTCGGACATTCAATGAGTTTGACCTGCATAAAAGGATAATTTTTAATAAATACAAGTACAAAAATATCGGATTTAAACTTATTTTTGACCTCATTTTTATTTGAATGTAAAACAACACCATGAATCAAGACTTGGAAAATGTAACTAATGAACCTGCGGAGGAAACAACTCCAGTGGTTAACCTAACAGAAACTACTTTGGTAGAAGAAGCAACAAACATTCATACAATCAACAGCATTGTTGATGAAGATTCTATGCTAGAATCTGTAGAAGAATTGCCAGATTACACCCACTTATCAAAAATTGAATTATTGCAGACTGCATTAAAAGCAAGTAATGATAAAGAATTGGGTGAAGCATTAAATATATTTAAAGCAATAAAACCTTATCTAGATCATCTTATTGCCGAAGAAAAAGCCGAAGCACTTGCAAAGTTTCTAGAAGAAGGTGGAGACAAAGATTCATTTGAGTTTAAAGGAGATCATACCAAGGAAGAATTTAATACAGCGTTTATTGCGCTAAAGCAACGCAAAGAAGATGTGCGCAAAAGGCAGGAAGCCGAGAAGCAAGAAAACCTGCTTAAGAAAGAGGCTATATTAGATGAAATAAAAAAACTAAATGATAGCGAAGAAACTGCAAATAGTTTAAAGCGCTTAAAAGAATTACAGGCTGAGTGGAAAACCATCAAAAATGTTCCAAAAGAACAAATCGATAATTTATGGGAAAGTTATCGCGTTTTAAATGAAATGTTCTACGATAGACTTTCAATCAATAATGAATTAAAAGACCTAGATAGAAGCAAAAATCTTGATCAAAAAATAGATTTAATATCAAAGGTAAGCGAGTTAATTCATGAAGACAACACAAAAAAGGCTGTAATTAACGTAAAGAAGTATCAAGAGGAATGGCGTTTTATTGGTCCGGTTGCGAGAGAAGCCTCCGATGATATTTGGAATAGATTTAAAGCTGAAGTTGATAAAGT
The DNA here is from genome assembly GCA_947459415.1 of Bacteroidota bacterium. GTDB lineage: Bacteria > Bacteroidota > Bacteroidia > UKL13-3 > UKL13-3 > B1. The sequence goes on along the minus strand of CANHDN010000035.1, from coordinate 11,635 downwards.
TTATGATAAGATAAAAGCTAAAACTGAGGAATTAGAAGAAGTTCGCAAACAAAACCTTGCAGCAAAACAAGATTTATTAGCAAAAGCAAAAGAACTCGCCCAAACCAAAACCATTCGAATTAAAGAGTGGATGGATAACAGCAATTCACTCAATGAATTAATGGAAGCTTGGAAAAAAATTGGACATGTGCCTATTGCAGCCAGAGAAGATGTTTGGAATGAGTTTAGGGAAGCAAGAAATACTTTTTATGTAAACAAAAACCTGTTTTTTAAATCGATGCATGCAGAGAGAAATGCAAATTTAAAGGCAAAAGAAGATTTATGTGAAAAGGCAGAATCAATTGCTGCAAACCCAATAGATTGGAATAAACAAACAGATGAACTCAAAAAACTACAAGAAGCTTGGAAAAAAATTGGACACGCTCCAGATAAAGTTAATGATGCAGTATGGCGCAGGTTTAGAACAGCATGTGACAGCTTTTTCGCTAAAAAATCTGAGCGATATGCCAATCAGGTTGCTGAACAAACTGAAAATTTAAATGTAAAGCTTAATTTGGTTAGTAAATTAGAAGAACTAAACACTGCAGAAAACACATCAAATATTTTTGCAGAACTAAAACAAATTCAAACTGAATGGAACGCCATTGGTTTTGTTCCAGCAAACAAAAAAGAAGCGATTAATAAACAATATAATGATTTATTAGATAAATTATACGGTAAACACAAACAACTAAATAAGGAAATTCGTGAAGACCGAGATAAACAAAATTTTGAGCTATTAGCTAATTCACCAAATGGTATTCAAAAATTACAGCGCGAAGAAAAGATTTTACAAGAACGCATCAGAGGGATGAAAAAAGACATAGAAACTTGGGAGAATAATTTAGGGTTCTTTAAAAGTGGAAATGGAAAAAATCCTTTATCAGACCAAATTCAATCTAAAATTGAAATTGCCAACAGACATATTGCAGGTTTAGAAGAAAAGCTAAAAGCACTCAAGGCTTTAAAAAATAAACCAGTAGAAGATAAATAACCCATTGAATTTACACTATCTAAAGCATTTTATTTTACATTATTTAACAGCAAAATGGATTGATGTACTGCATTCTCCGTTTGTGTTTGATTTGTATCAAAAATGTATTAAAAAAGAAAAAAACCTATCGGCTTATGCCACTATTGAAAATAAAAGAGCACAATTATTGAAAGATAATCGTGCTCTTTTTTATGAGGATTATGGCGCATCCTCCCATAGTAGGAAGCTTCTTGTTAAAACTTTAGCTAAAAAACATCTCAAACCAGCGCGAGTGGCTCAAGTTTTAAGTAGATTAAAAAATCACTTAGCTTATACAAATTGCATTGAACTGGGCACTTCATTAGGAATTACCACGCAATATTTATCTCTTGGTTCCAATCAGCCTAGTAGTATACATACCATTGAAGCTAGCAAGGAAGTTAGGGAAATTGCCCTCGAAAGTTTTGTGAACAATTTAAGTATCACATCTCATTTAGGTAATTTTGATGATGCACTTCCTAACATTCTAAAAGAGTTAAATAATATTGATATGATATTCATAGATGGTAATCACACCTTTGATGCTACTTTGCGCTATTTTGAATGGTGTTTACCTCATTTACACAATAATAGTATGCTTGTTTTTGATGATATTTATTGGAGCAAAGACATGACAAAGGCATGGGAAATAATCAAGCAAGACAAACGAGTAAGCGTAAGTATCGATTTGTTTTTTGTTGGACTTGTATTCTTTAGAAAAGAACAAGTAAAGGAAAACTTTAAATTGCGCATCCTATAATTTAGACAAGTAACTTAACCTTGGTGGGTTATTCACTATGAAATTTGGAACAATATTCCTAAGTTCGAAACATGAGTAATCGCATAAAAATTGGTATTTTCTTTGGTGGTAATAGCAGAGAGAGAGAAGTTTCTTTTGCCGGTGGCAGAACGGTTTATGACAATTTAGATAAATCTATTTTTGAGGCAATTCCACTTTTTGTAGATAGCTTCAATAATTTCATATTACTTGATTGGAAATACATATATAAAGGGTCTATCAGGGACTTCTATCCAGACGTAAGTTTCCTTAAGGGAGCAACACATGAAGTTCAAGTATATGCTGAAAACTTAAAACAAGTTCATAAAGATAATGGAAAATCACTAGCTAAGAAAATTGGAAAATTGGTTCAGGCCGGTGAATTAAAAGAGTTAATAGACTTTGCTTTTCTGGCTCTTCACGGAAATTTTGGAGAAGATGGAACCATCCAAGGCTTATTGGAATGGCAGGGCATTCCGTATTCAGGTTCAGGTATATTACCATCTGCACTTGGAATGAATAAAAGAATACAAAAAGATTACATGCAGTCTGCCGGCATGGCTGTTCCAAGTTTCTATCACTTTCATAGAAATGGAATGAACCAACTTAAATGGCATTATCAAAACGCTAAGGAAAAGATTGGTTTTCCTATGGTTATTAAACCCGCTAATCAAGGAAGTTCTGTTGGTGTTAGTATCATTAAATCCGATAACTTTAAAGCATTTGAAAAGGCAGTTGAGCGAGCTTTTTTTATTCAAAAAATATGGGCTTCAGATTGGCTTGGAAAAAGCAAACTTGAACGAACTCAATTTATTCAGAAAATAACCGATGTTAAAGAAGGTATTGGACTCCCAGTCATTCTTAATGAAAAAGTAATTTATCATCCCGATGAACTTTGGATACATTTTGATAAGGAATTTAAAAGTAAAGATTTTATTAGCATTGCAAGCATTTACACCGAATCAGAATGTCTCATTGAGGCATTTATTGAAGGGAGAGAATTTTCATGTATAGTACTCAGAAATGAAAATGGAAACCCAATAGCATTGCCGCCAACAGAAATTGTTAAGGGAGATGAGGTGTATGATTATAAAAGTAAATATTTACCTGGCTTAAGCAGAAAAATTACACCCATAAATATTGCTGATGAGAAAATTGAAGAAATTAGAAAAGCCTGTTGCAAACTATTTGTTTTTTTTAATTTTCATGTGTACGCAAGAATTGATGGCTTTATCAATCACAAAGGGGAGATATTTTTAAATGATCCTAATACCACCTCTGGCATGATGCCTTCCTCTTTCTTTTTTCATCAAGCTGCAGAAATAGGATTAAATCCCTCACAATTTTTAAGCTATATTATTAGAACCTCGTTACAAGAGAGAATTAATAGTTTACCTATTCAATACGCCCATCAAACTTTATTAAGCAAATTAGATGCGCTCATTAAACTTAGCAAATCAGCCAGCGGAAAAAAGAAAAGAGTGGCTGTTTTTATGGGTGGTTACAGTACAGAAAGACATATTTCTGTTGAGAGTGGTAGAAATATTTTTGAAAAACTTGCTTCTTCTGAGAAATATGAGCCTTTTCCAGTTTTTGTAACAGGGAATGATCAATCGCACGAACTTTATCTGCTGCCTATTCAGGTGATGCTAAAAGATAATGCAGACGACATTAAAGACAAGGTAACAAACTTTAAAAGACCAGGGATTATTAATCAGATTGCTAAAGAATGTGAGGATATTCTTGTTAAATACAGTAAAAATCATCTATTTGAACCTAAAAAAATCACCTATCAAGATCTAAAAAAAATAGCTGATTGCGTTTTTATTGCGCTGCATGGAAGACCAGGAGAAGATGGAACCATACAAAAAGAATTAAATAAAATTAAGTTGCCATTTAATGGTTCAGATGTTGCTAGTTCTCAAATTACAATTAACAAATACGATACAAATAGTTTATTAAAGAAAAAGGGATTTTTAGTGGCAGAACACTTTTTGGTGAAAGAGGAACAATATAAGTTAAATAGTGATTCGTTAATAAGGTCTATTGAAAAAATTGGATATCCGCTCATTGCCAAGCCAGCTGATGATGGTTGTAGCAGTGCTGTTAAAAAAATAAAAAATCGAGATGGATTACTCGCTTATATGAAAGGTGTTTTTAGATCCAACAATACTATTTCTGAAAACTTGCGTGAAAAATTAGGTTTAAGTACCAAGGAAGAATTTCCTAAAAAATCTTTTTTCTTGGTAGAGAAATTTATTGAAAAAGAAAATGCTAAGCACTTTTTAGAGGTAACTGGGGGAATGCTAACTCATTTTAAAAAGGGCAAACTCTTTTATGAAACATTTGAGCCAAGTGAAACATTAGCTGAAAGCGAAATTTTGAGTTTGGAAGAAAAATTCCTGGCAGGACAGGGTCAAAACATTACGCCTGCTAGGTATGCAAGCACCCCACTTGCCAATAAGAAAATCAGCACAATTGTTCAAGAACAACTAAAGAATGCAGCTAAAGTTTTAGGAATAGAGGGATACTGTAGAATTGATGCTTTTGTAAGAATATATAGCTCTACAAAGGTTGAAGTAATTATTATTGAAGCAAACTCCTTACCAGGAATGACACCTGCTACAGCAATCTTTCATCAATGTGCATTAAACCATTATAAACCATATGAATTTATAGATCAAATACTCGTTTTTGGAGAAGAAAGATTGAAATTGAAAAATAAAAACAATAAGAAATAAGGCAGATATCTTTAGATTTACACCTTAACTTTTAAACTTTAATTTTACATAAAAACTATATGGAAGCTAATTTATTAACTACAATTATTTTACCTGTTGCCTTGGGAATTATTATGCTTGGTTTAGGGTTAGGATTAAGCCTAGAAGATTTTAAAAGAGTAGCGCAGTATCCAAAAGCTATTATCATTGGGTTAATTTGTCAAATGATATTATTGCCGTTCCTCTGCTTCGGAATTGCTTTATTATTACATTTACCATCTGAGTTAGCCGTAGGTTTGATGTTATTGGCTGCCTCTCCAGGCGGTCCAACTGCTAATTTATATAGCCATTTAGCTAAAGGAGATGTTGCCTTAAATATTAGTTTAACAGCCATCAATAGTTTACTTACACTAGTAAGCCTTCCATTTATTGTTAATTTTTCTATTCAATATTTTTTAGCAAGCGATCAGGCGATTCCGATGCAATTTAAAAAGATCATTGAGGTCTTTTTAATCGTATTGATCCCAGTAATAATTGGAATGCTCATTAAAGCGAAAAGGCCAAATATTTCTGTGAAGATGGATAAACCAGTTAGAATTTTATCTGCTTTATTCTTAGCTTTAATTATTGTTGCTGCAGTCTTAAAGGAAAAAGAAAATGTATTCATTTATTTTCAACAAGTTGGCTTTGCCGCTTTGCTATTTAATTTAATGAGTATGTTATTGGGATATTTTTTACCTCAATTATTTTCAATTAGTAAAAAACAGGCCATATCTATAGGAATGGAAATTGGCATTCATAATGGAACATTGGCCATTTATATTGCACTAAATGTGTTAGGAAACAGCTTAATGAGCATACCTGCTGCCATTTATAGCCTAATTATGTTTTTTACCGCGGCAATTTTTGGATACCTGGTAAACAAAAACAACTAGCTTACTCCATACAATTAATTTTTTTGAGAAGTGCCTGAATGTACTTCTCTATGTTTTCTGGTTTGGTAGTTGGCGAGAAACGCTCTATCACTTTACCTTCATGGTTTATTAAAAACTTGGTAAAGTTCCATTTAATGGCTGAACCAAATAATCCCCCTTTCTTTGCCTTTAAAAATGTAAAAATTGGGTGAGCTCCGCTCCCATTCACCATCACTTTTGCAAACATGGGGAATGAAACCCCATAATTCCTCAAACAGGTGTTTACAATAGAATTTTCATCACCAGGTTCTTGATTTCCAAATTGATTGCATGGAAATCCCAAAATCACCAAACCTTTATCTTTATACTTCAGATACAACTGCTCTAATCCTGTATATTGCGGTGTAAGTCCGCAATTGCTGGCAGTATTCACCACTAACACTACTTTTCCAGCAAATTCTTTCATACTAATGTCTTGATTATGTATAGATTTTGCAGTTAAAAAATAAAAATTATTGATATTCATGGTTTTGTGTATTATCAAAGTATGAACCTTAGAATAATAAAAAGGTTCACAAAAGTTAAAAAAAACCTTGAATTGACTTGCCTTTCAATAATTTAGAATTATATTTGCAAGCTTTTTTAAGCGAAAGGAGATTATTTTATTGTCAAACATTATTAACCAAAACACACCAACTCCCGATGCAGATTTCGATTGGAGTATGGACAAAGCCGGATTTGGCGGCTACTCGAAAGAGGAACACCAAACGTTAGCCTCTCTCTACGAAAACACTTTAAATGCTTTCAATGAAAAAGAAATTGTTAAAGGTGCCGTAGTAGGTTTCACAGAAAAAGAAGTTGTATTAAACATCGGTTTCAAATCTGATGGATTAATCGCTAAAACAGAGTTTCGTGACATGCCAGATTTAAAAGTAGGTGATGTTATCGAAGTATTACTTGAAACCAAAGAAGATCCCAACGGACAGCTTATTCTGAGTCGCAAAAAAGCGATGAGCGAAAGAGCTTGGGAAAATATCCTGCAGGCTCAGGAAACTGATGTGATTGTTAACGGTTACGTTAAAACGCGCACTAAAGGAGGTTTAGTAGTAGAGGTATTTGGAATAGATACATTCTTACCAGGTTCTCAAATTGATACTAAACCTATTAAAGACTATGATGTGTATGTGGGTCAAACCATGCCATTCAAAGTTGTTAAAGTAAATCATGCTTTCAAGAATGTTGTTATTTCGCACAAAGTATTGATTGAAGAAGATATTGAAAAACAAAAATCAGATATCTTATCTAAATTAGAAAAAGGCCAAGTATTAGAAGGAACTGTTAAAAACATGACCTCATTTGGTGTATTCATTGATTTAGGTGGCGTTGATGGCTTATTGCATATTACTGATATTTCATGGGGACGTATCAATCATCCAGAAGAAGTGCTACAGTTAGATCAGAAAATCAATGTAGTAGTATTGGATTTTGATGATGAGAAAAAACGTATTTCACTTGGATTAAAACAATTAGGTGCTCATCCTTGGGATTCATTAGCTGAAAACTTAGTAATGGGTGCTAAAGTTACTGGTAAAATTGTAAATATTGCAGATTACGGTGCTTTCTTAGAAATTGCTCCAGGTGTTGAAGGTTTAATTCACGTGAGTGAAATGAGCTGGAGTCAACACTTAAGATCTCCACAAGATTTCTTAAAAATGGGTGACGATTTAGAAGCTGTTATCCTTACATTAGACAAGGAAGAACGTAAAATGTCTCTTGGTGTGAAACAATTAAAGGCAGATCCATGGGTAAATATCCAAGAGAGATATCCTTTAAATTCACGTCAAAAAGGTATTGTACGCAACATGACTAATTACGGTTTATTTGTAGAATTAGAAGAAGGTGTTGACGGATTAGTTCACGTTTCAGATTTAAGCTGGACTAAGAAAATCAAACATCCTAATGAATTCGTAAAGGTAAATCAAGAATTAGAAGTATTAGTTTTAGAAGTTGACCTTGAAAACCGTCGTTTGAGTTTAGGACATAAACAATTAGACGAAAATCCTTGGGAAGCTTTCGAAACTTTATTCTCTGTAGGATCAGAGCATGAAGGAACTATCCTTAAAATTGAAGATAAAAGTGCTATCGTAGCATTGCCATATGGTGTTGAAGGATATGCGCCTTTGAAACAATTACAAAAAGAAGATAAGAAAACCGCAAAAGAAGATGAGGTACTTACTTTCAAAGTAACTGAATTCAATAAGGATAACCGTCGTATCGTATTATCTCATACTGCACTTTGGAAAGAAGAAGAAGTTGTAAAGAAAGATGCTGAAGTAAAAACCAAAGAAGTAGAAAAAGAAAAAGTAGCAAAAGCTGCCAAGAAAATCAATGAGTCGAATGAAAAATCAACTTTTGGTGATATTGGTGGATTAGCAGAATTAAAAGCCAAAATGGAAGGCAACTAATTCTATAAAGAATAAAAAAATCCCCCTCTGCGAAAGCATTGGGGGATTTTTTTTTAGATTTTTATTGCTATCATTGTTTATTATTAAAACTATCTAAAAATTTTAACCATGAAAAATTTCATACATATTGCCTTCTTTTGTATAGTTTTTTTAACATGCGCTCAAGCGCAAAGAATAGCCTTAGACCCTACTTTCAAGCCTATTGGGCAAACACTAGGCAGTATTTCGCAAATGGCTTTACAAGCGGATGGAAAGATTATTATAATAGGTAACTTTACTGAGTATGATGGCATTGAGGCTAAAGGTATTGCTCGGATTCATAGCAACGGGAGAATAGACACTACTTTTAAAACTGGACTGGGATTTATGGTAGGTATAAGACAGATACCTCACACTATACATATTCAAAATAATGGGAAGATATTAATTGGTGGTAGATTTAATAGCTATAATACCTCCTATGCCATAAATATAGTAAGACTGAACCAAGATGGTACGGTAGATACAAGCTTTAATGCAACCAATGTATCAGGTTTTAATGATGGTAAAGGCTTTGTATATTCCATTAAAACACAAGCAGATGGAAAAATTATTGCTGGTGGTGATTTTGATATTTCAGACAAATATGAAAGCTGGAACATAGTGCGCTTTAACGCTAATGGCACACTGGATAAAACATTTTCATTAAAAGGTGGAAGTCATGCACCTGCCAAAGTAAAAATAAATGATGGTTCTGCTAACATTACTGATTTGGCAATTCAAGAAGACGGTAAAATTGTTTTGGTAGGTAACTTTACAAAATACAATCTACTCACCGTAAATCATTTGATTAGACTTCATGCAGATGGAACAGTAGATTCCAGTTTTAACGCAGGTTCTGGTGCCAACCAAATTATTCAATCAGTTGCAATTCAAAAGGACGGGAAAATTTTATTGTCTGGTTATTTTGATAGTTTTGATGGAAAAAAAAGAACTAGCATGGCAAGATTGCATTCAAGCGGATTATTAGACACAAGTTTTGTTCCCGATATTACACTCTGTGGCAATTTTTGCGCTATCAAACACAAATTCTTGCCTGATGGCAGAATTTTAAATAACTCCAACTGGTTGGTTTTAAACCAAGACGGATCAAAAGACACCGCACTTTGGCAAGAAACATTTTTTGAATATGGAGCTGTTACTGATGTGTTGAATCAGCCAGATGGAAAAATATTAGTAAGTGGCTATTTTGGAAATTACCAAGGAACAGCCACACCAAGAATATTGCGATTTGAAGCACAACCTGTTGGATTACCCAACTATTTTTCAAATCACCTACCATTTAAAATTGCGCCAAATCCAATGCAGTATGATACAGAGATAACATTAGAAAAACCAATAGCAGAAGGAACCCTTTTGCTAACTAATCTATTGGGAGAAAACATATTAACCTTAAAACAAATAGCTGGCACAAGTATCAGAATAGAGCGCAATTTAATGCCAGCAGGGGTTTATTTTTTAAGCATCGAAAGCAGTTCTTTAAAAGGCAGCAAAAAGCTTATTGTTATAGATTAATACAAAATTTTAGGCCATTTTACCTATGGCTGAACCAAAATCTTGTAAACTAACTGACAATCATTTTGTTTGATATGTACTAGATATAAACCTGCTGGCCAGTCTTGAGTTTGGATGTTTAACTCATTTATATTATCAACTTGGCTAAACATATTTTTGCCTGTTAAATCTTTTACCTGTACTTCAAAAGTTCCCTTGGTTCGAACCGAAATAAAAGAACTTGCAGGGTTAGGAAATACCTGAGTTTCCTTCTCAAATGCATTTTCTGTCAAGGAAGTTGGTGGCGAAGTTTCGAACCAACGAGTTGCCCAAGCACTTGTAAAATTACCGTTCCTTCCGCGCACACGCCAATAATAGCGTGTATTAGGCTGCATGCCAGAAAACTGAGAGGCATTTCCTTGGGCATTACCACTGGCATTGATGGTACTAAAATCTGCAGAGGTAGATACCTCAATATCAAAACTTAGGGCATTTGCTGAAAAATTCCAACTTAATATGATGGGTGTTAGTGGTATGTTTTTGGCGCCTTGCGCCGGCGAAACCAGCACAGGAACGCCAATTGCAGGAGGCGGTATGGTATTAAAATAATTGATTACTGACCAACGGCTAGTATCTTTGGCATGAAAGACCCTAGCGCGCCAAAAATAACGGGTGCCATGAACGAGGTTAACCGTTACTTCAGAAATAGCATCTTTGGCTAAGGTAAAAATGGGCTTGGTTTCAAACATACTATCGGTAGCAATTTGGTATTGATACCTAGAATCAAAATTACTTCCCTGTAAACCCCAATCGAGTTTGGTGCTTATTGGCACATTTACTGCCGCGTTTAATGGGCTACTTAACCAAACATCTTGTGTAGTAATAAAATTAAATGGCACCGACCAATCACTTGTATCTACCATACTGATACATCGTGTGCGCCAAAAATACTTGGTATGAAAACGTAAATCATTACCCATACTCGCCACTATGTATTTGGGGTCAAAATCATCTGGAATATGCGGATCTACCCCACTTGCTAATGATGGAGAATTAAACTGATTGGTAGTATCCATTTGCCATTGTAATAATATTGAACCGGGAATTCCTGTTACCAAACCATTAGGTGATGGTCCGGTACCAATCATATTATTGGGTGGATAATAATTTATAGGCACTGCAGTGGTAGTAAAATTACGAACACCTGGAGCCGCTTGCTCCTGCCCTTTAAAAGCTGCCACTCGCCAAACATATTTTTGTCCATATAACAAGGTTGTATCTGCGCTATAAAAACTACCGTTGTATGAGAAAGAATCTATTCTGATATAATATGAAGAAGGATTACTTGGCCAAACAGTTCCTGTATCAATTTCCATAACATACCTGGTAGCCCAAGAAAAACCATAGAAATTCAACTTAGTACGAATATTTACCGTAGAATTGTTTATTGGGAAACTCAAATTTACCATTCCATTATAAATTTTAAAATTTCGTTCAACCCATGGCGTAGTATCGGTTTCATGAAAGGCCCTCACCCGCCAAGGATACTGAGTATTTAAATCGAGATTGGATGTATAGCCGTATCCTGTAGAAGTAGTAATCGTATCTTTCAAAATACCAGTTTTTGCCATATCGCTAAATAACTGATATTGATACTTCACACCACGCATTAAACTCCAACTAAACCCAGGAGTAAGCGCGTAGATTGTTTCTCCACTAAAAGGATTTAAAACTGTTACCCCATTTTTTATGCGTATCGCCTGAACTGATGACCATGCACCAAAATTATTCCCGTAAAAACCTCTCAATCTCACATAATAATCTTTACCAAAAGTAAGATTTGCGAAGGTGTCTTGAATTTTACCGGCAACCGTGTATCGCTCTTGCAGTTTAGGTGTATTAAAATTTAAGTTTGTATCTAATTGAATCTGTATGCCAGATAAGCCTGCATTGGTCCAGTTTACCAAATACATTGGATCAACAGTAAAAACAGCGCTTGAAGTGGACCAAGTTGGTCCTGCATGGGTAGTATAGCGCCAAACGGATGACCATTGAAAAGTATCACCGTACATATTAAAACAACGCGCTCTCCAGAAGATAACTTGGCTGTATTTAAAAAAAGTAGAATCTATAAATTGATTCACATCAGTTATTAAACTACGTTTATTTATAGA
>CANHDN010000034.1 GCA_947459415.1 Bacteroidota bacterium | reverse complement strand
GGTCAAATTAAAGCTCGAATTCTTCAAAATCATTGGGCTAAAGCCAAATTTGGAATAAGCAAACAATACCGGCAAAAAATCAGAAGATCAACCGAACAAATTACCCTTGTTGCCAGTTATTTTATACCCTCCATCGCATTAAAAAGAATGCTTAAAAAAGCCCAACAAAGAGGGGTGCAGGTTACACTTATTCTGGGAGGTATTTCAGACGTACCCATTGTGCGAAATGCGACCCATTATTTTTACCATGATTTATTAAAGGCTGGAGTAATTATTTACGAGTGGCAAGTCAGTGTATTGCACGCTAAAATGGCTTTTATAGATCATGACTGGACATGCATTGGATCTTATAATATGAATCACTTAAGTGATTTTGGTAGCACAGAATGTAACATTGAAATTATAGATAAAAAGTATCAACAACAGAGTTTATCATTGCTACATTCTTTAATACATGAATCTGCTAAAAAAATTGAAGCAGATAATTATTTTAAACACGCAGGATTTATTCAAAAACTGAAGAATTCATGCGCATATATCTTAATAAGACTATCTTTTAGGGTGTTATTTTATTTTCAAAATGACCTCAAATCACCTTTTAAAAGACATTAATTAACGATTACATAAATCTCTGATTGCCACAGAGGCAACGGTGCAACCAAATACCGTTGGCATATATGAAATAGTTCCTGGCGCAGATTTTTTATTACGGCCATTCATTAACATCAACTGCGAATTAGTATAAGGTTTTTCTGCAGAGAATACAGATTTTACACCCTTATATATTCCTAACCTGTGTAAATATTTACGGGTATAGCGGGCTAAATGACAATTATATGTTTCTGAAATATCTGCTACCTTCACTTGGGTTGGATCTACCTTTGATCCGGCCCCCATACTGCTGATAATTGGAATTCCTCTATCTATGCACGCTTTGATGTAATAAACCTTAGGAGATAAAGTATCTATGCAATCCAATGCATAATCAAATGAATTATTATCTAATACATCAAAGGTAAGTTGATCCCTAAAATAGGCGGGTATAACCTGTAATTGCAAGTCTGGATTAATATCTAATAAGCGTTCTGCTAGCACATCTGCTTTTACTTTACCTTCGGTACTTTTTAAGGCAGGAATTTGCCTATTTCTATTGGTTGGATCTACAGTATCTGCATCCACAATGGTCATTTTCATTACCCCAGACCTAGCAATCATTTCTGCGGCAATACCTCCCACTCCACCTAAACCCACCACCAACACATTAGAATTAATTAATTTAGTTAATTGCTCAGAACCCAATAAAAGTTCTGTTCTACCCATCCAATCCTGAATTTGAAACGACATAACTGATTGCAAAAGAAATTAAAAAACTTGAGAAGCTATGGCCTTAGTTACCTCGCCAACACCCATCGTATAATAATGCAATACTGGCACTTTGGCTTTCTTTAAAGCTTTACTTTGCTGCACCGCCCATTCAATTCCAACTTGCTTTACCGCTTTATCGTCTTTACAATTTTCTACAGCTTGAACCAATTCTTCTGGAATATCAATATGAAAAACCTTTGGCAAAACAGTCAATTGTTTTTTAGTTGTTAAGGGTTTTATACCTGGTATAATTGGAATAGTTATTCCAGCGTTTTTACAGGTTTCAACAAACTCAAAATATTTATCATTGTTGAAGAACATTTGAGTGACAATGTACGCTGCACCTGCATCAACTTTTTGCTTTAACCACCTTAAATCACTATTCATATTAGGTGCCTCAAAATGTTTCTCTGGATATCCAGAAACCCCAATACAAAAATTTGAATTGTGCGCATTCATTAAGTCTTCATCTAAATAAATTCCTTGATTCATGGCAACTACTTGCTGTAATAACTCCAATGAATTTTTGTTCCCATCTGGTTCTGGAACAAAATTGGGTTCATTCTTTATGTTATCGCCGCGTAAAACCAACACATTATCGATGCCCAAAAAGTGTAAATCTATTAAGGCATTTTCAGTTTCCTCTTTACTAAAGCCACCACATATTAAATGAGGAACGGTATCTATATGGTATTTATTCATCAATGCAGCACAAATGGCTACTGTTCCGGGGCGTTTTCTTGTGTATACTTTATCAAAACCACCATCTTTCCTTTTACGCAATACAAATTCCTCGCGGTGGTAGGTAACATCTATAAAGGCTGGCTTGAACTCCATTAATGGATCTAAACCATTATAAATGGAATTGATATCTTTACCCTTTAGAGGTGGCAAAATTTCGATGGAAAACAAGGTTTCCTTTGCATTTTTAATATGATCAGTAACTTTCATTGGGATGGCAAAATAATAGAATTATCTTTTAAAAACTTTATTCCTTAACAATTCAATTCAATTTTTGATTCATTTCCAATACAATTTTACCAAATTGTTTGCCTTCACTCATAAATTTTGCGGCTTCTTCACACTGTTGCAATGGAAATATGTTAGCCACAATGGGCCGCATTTTGTGCTGACTTACAAATGCCAACATTTCTTCAAATTGCTCATCGGTGCCCATGGTTGACCCTAAAATATCAATCTGTTTCCAAAATACTTTGGCCGGAGCACCTGCATTCCATATACCAGCAGTAGCACCATATACAGCAATGCGTCCACCGGCATTGCAAAGGTCTATCAATTTGGCAAAATCGGAACCACCTGCCCCATCTATGATTACATCAAAACCTCCTACTTCTTTGGCAAGTGCTTTATGCCAATCAACTGTTTTATAATTGGCTCCTCCTTTAAGCCCTATGGCTTTGGCCAGATTCAATTTCTCTTCATTGCCACTGGTAACATACACCTCACAACCAGCTAATTGCGCAAATTGCGCAGCCATAAGCGCCACACCGCCACCTATGCCCGTTATCAAAACTTTTTCACCAGCTTTGGCTTTGGCTCGACCAATTAATGCCCTAAAGGCCGTTAAACCTGCCAAAGGTAATGCAGCTGCTTCCTCGCTTTTTAAATGAGCAGGTTTAGCAAAAACCAATCTTGCAGGAATTTTTACATATTCTGCAAAGGTTCCATGGTGTGGCAAGCCAAGAATAACATAATCCTTTGACTGAGTCCTTGGGTTATTTCCCCAATTCATCGAAGGATTTATGATTACCTCCACCCCCAATAAATCTTGAGTTACATTCGCGCCCACTTCTTCCACCATTCCACAAGCATCACTTCCACAAATAATTGGGAATTTCAAGCCCGCATATTGCCCCTTTTGTATCCATACATCCCGATGATTCATGGCAGCATGTTGCACTTTTATTAAAACCTCATCTGCTGCTATAACTGGTTTTTCAAAATCTTGGAATTGATAGGCTTCATTGATTCCATGTAATACGGCTGCTTTCATTTCACTTAATTAACAAATAATAACTTTCCAACGTGTGTTTGTGAACCATCTTTATTGGCTGCAAAAATAAGATATACACCCGTGCTTACCCTTCTGCCATTCATGCTTCTTCCATCCCAAGAAGTAAAACCTCCATTTGAGGTGGTTTCAAATACTAACTGACCACTAATATCAGTAATCTTAACCGTGGAATTATCCATCAATCCTCTGATAGAAACGCTACCGGTAAAATCTGGCCTAACAGGATTAGGAAAAATCTCCACATTACTAAATCCTTTTGAACCTTCACTCGCATCACCCATATATGAAACAATGCCCTTCTCTGTGCCAAAGAACACTTCTCCAGAAGATTCATCTATTCCAATTTCCATCACATTATTAGATAGCAACGGTGAATTTGCTGTAGTAAAATTTTTGATAACAGTATACCCATCTTCAGAGAGCAACCAAACACCATTTGGAGTGCCTATCCATTTTCTATTTGCAGGATCTACCTTAATACAATTGATTTGTTCTTTACCCAGAAAAATCTCAAAATTACTTCCCACTTTTATGATAATTTGACGGGCATCAAACTCCTCTTTTTTCACAGAAAAAATATTTCGAGGATTACTGATAATAGCTAAACCCTGGCTAGACCCTATCCACATTTCGCCTCTTAAATCTTTTGTAACACAAAGTATGGTATTAGATGGCAATGCCCCTTGACCCACTTCTTTAGTGAGCATTTTATATTGGTCATCATTGATGTTTGAAGGAGTCCCATTATCGTTATAGATTAAAACACCTTTATCTCTTAAACTTAATACCCACTTGTTGTTATAATCGTCGCAAGTTAACCAACCCAGCTCATTCCCCCCTGTAATGGTTCCTACATTAAATGAAAACCACCCAGTTTTTGTTTTAACACTTAAAGGTTTATTGACACCAAAATTACTAATCCATAAATTGCCTAAATTATCAAAATCCATTCCGCCGGTAAGCAATGGTTTATAATTCGTATCTACAACACTTAAACGCTGCAAAGTACTATTACTGGCATCAAACTTTGCAGTCATTTTATCTCCTTGCATTTCAATAATTCCACCACCAAAACTGGAAAAATACAT
This sequence comes from Bacteroidota bacterium, assembly GCA_947459415.1. Lineage (GTDB taxonomy): Bacteria > Bacteroidota > Bacteroidia > UKL13-3 > UKL13-3 > B1. The sequence goes on along the minus strand of CANHDN010000034.1, from coordinate 15,532 downwards.
CTCATTCCCATATGGATTTTTGCGCACATCTATGAAATCGGACATACCAGCCAATAAAGGAAATTCACTATCTCTGTAGTTAAACCAAGAATGATTTTGAAAATAATAAAATTTACTACCATTGTACATTAATGGATCCCACCTATCATTTACAGAACCACCTGTCACCCACAATTTCCCATTAGCAAACAACATTTTTCCGAAAGTTTTGGAAACCGGACCATTGGGAATAAAATAATCTAGCTCGCCTTTTGCTTTATTGACAATGGTTAAGCCATAATTATTATCTACCATACACATATAACCTCGCCTATCATAGACAGCATCTAGGCGATACGTTTCTAGAACTTGCTCGGGAGCAGCTTCGCCTTTCTCTACGTAAATAATTTCTGGAGTAATAATTAACAAATGCGCCCCAGCAGATTCATAAGCACTGAGTTGTAGGGCGCTAATACTTTTTCCAATACTTGGAGCATAAACTTGATAAGTAATTCCATCATAAACTTGCAAAATGCCATCTAAGGTAAGATAAAGCTTACCTCTATAAACTGCGCTCAAGCCGCTATTACTTGAGGTTTTAGTTTGTACCCAAAAATTAAAATCACTCAAATTTGGTGCATTTAAGGAGGCCACATACAAGCCGTTGGCAGCAGAAGCAAAAATTTGATTTTCGAAAATAGCTACAGAAAAAAAGGCAAGTTGTGTCCCACCTGGGCCTAAGTTTTGATAAGAGTCTATGATTTGTTTTTTATCCAAATCAAGCACCACAATTCCAAAACTACAAGCCAAATAAGCTTTGTTTTCAAAAAAGCATACATGATTGATAGACTTTGCGCCAATAATGCTTTTCATGAATACATCTGGAATATTAAAGATCCTATTACTGGCATGATCTATCAAATCAATATTGGTGTTTTGATAAACAACAACTGAGATGTTTTTGGCAACATTGTGTTTAATGATTTTAACCTCTACATCAGACAAACCACTAATTTTAGATAAACGTTCTATACTCCCATCTTCAACATCATAGGAGAACAATCCACTATTTGAGCCACAATAAACTTTATTACCTGCATTAGTTACAGAGGCATTTTTAAAATAAGGCAAATGCACGCGCCAGCCCTCAAAATTAACTTGGGCCTGAACCAAAACGCCCAAGAAAAGCAATACTAAAACACCAAGATATTTCTTCATAAATTTTTACATCCACAAATAAACGATATTGTGTCCAATCTTAGTGTAATTTTTAAAATTCATTCAATTAGGCATAAGTAGCCCACATGTGTAAGGCTAACAAAACTTTAATATTAAATCTGAATTCAAATTTATTTACTTTTGCGGACTATGTGGAATCGTTTTGGCTCTTTTTGCATTCGCAATCGCTTCTGGCTCTTAATAGCCCTGGGGCTAATTACTTTATTTTTTGGCTATTTTGCCACCAAGGTGCAAATGACCTACGACTTTGCCAAGGTGGTACCCAAAGACGATCCCGATTTTATTGAATATATAAAGTTTAAAGAAACCTTTGGGGAAGACGGCAACATTTTAGTTATTGGAACCCAGAGTGAAAAGCTATTTGAACTTAATTTCTTTAATCAATTTTACGACTTATGCACTGATATTGAATCTATTGACGGTGTAGACAAAGTGCTATCCATTAATAGAGCCTATTATCTAGAAAGAAACGACTCCTTAGAGAAACTGCAAGTAAAATCACTTCTAACAAAAAAACCCAAAACACAAGCAGAACTAGACTCTTTTCACACGGTAATTAAATCATTAAAATTTTACCAAGGTTTATTGTACAACCCAAGTTCTAACTTAGTTATTTTGGCAGTTAACCTCAACAAAAAACAGTTAGATAGCAAAGAGCGAATTCCATTGGTAAAAGGAATAGAGGAAAAAGCAAAAGCGTTTGGGTCAGCAAATAACTGCCAAATGCACTTCTCTGGCTTACCATACGTAAGAACCATGATGAGCTCCAAAGTAGGTGATGAGATAAAAATTTTCACTTACCTCTCTATCCTGGTAACGGCCATTTTCATCTTCTTGTTTTTTAGATTTATATCTGCCGTTGTGTTCTCACTTATTGTTGTAATTATTGGGGTAATAGCCACCATGGGTTTATTGGCACTATTTAATTATAAAATCACTATTCTAACAGGTATTTTACCGCCACTGATGGTAATTATTGGCGTGCAAAACTGTATTTATTTATTAAATGTTTACCACCAAGAATATACCAAACATGGCAATAAGATGTTGGCCATTTTGAGGTTGATTTCTAAAAATGGTTTGGCGCTCTTACTAACCAATGCCACTACTGCGGTAGGGTTTGTGGTTTTTAGCTTTTCTGGCAGTGCCATGTTAGATCAGTTTTCTATTATTTCTGGCATTGTAATACTTATTGTATACATCGTATCTTTAGTATTTATTCCAATTGTATATAGCTATTTACCACCTCCAAAACAAAAGCATACCAAGCATCTAAATAACAAAAGCTTAAATGCCATTCTAGATAAATGTTATGAGTTAGTTCATCATAAAAGACCCTATATTTATGCAGCAACTATTATCTTATTAGCACTTTCTGTGATTGGTTCTCTCAAGGTAAGAAATATGGGCTATGTGGTTGATGATTTGCCTTCAGATGACCCTGTTTTAATAGATCTAAAGTTTTTTGAAAAACACCTCAAAGGCGTTTTGCCTTTTGAAATAAAAATTGATACCAAGAGAAATGATGGCATGAAAGATTATGCCACGCTGCAAAAGATTAACCGATTACAAAAAGAATTGGTTCAATTCCCAGAACTTTCTAAACCAACCTCGGTGGTGGATTTTATTAAATTTGCCAACCAAGGCATGCATCAAGGCGATGAACGGTATTACATTATTCCAAGCGTGGTTGATATCACTGAAATGGTAAGTTATTTGCCACAGGGAGATGGCAAAAGCAATTTACTCAGTTCTATGATAGATTCTAATTTTAGAACAGCGCGCATAAGCGTGCAAATGGCAGATATTGGTTCAGAGGAAATGAAACGCCTAACCAAACAAGTGCAACATAAAATTGATTCTATTTTTTCAAAAGACCAATATGATGTAAAGATAACTGGAACAAGTGCCATCTTTTTAAAAGGAAATGATTATCTCATAGAAAACCTTTTACAAAGTATGATCATAGCGCTTATTATCATTTCTGTGATGATGGCATTCTTATTTTTTAGCTGGAAAATGGTTCTCATTTCACTGATACCAAATATTATTCCGCTTATCATGACCTTTGGCATTATGGGTTTTTTCGATATCCGATTAAAACCTTCAACCATTATCATTTTTAGTATTGCATACGGAATTGTGGTGGATTTTACCATCCACTATTTGGCCAAATACAGACATTCACTTAAAAAACATAATTGGGAAATGAAATTGGCCATACCTGAAAGCTTATTAGAGGCAGGCCCTAGTATTATTTATACTGCTATTGCGCTCTTTGGAGGCTTTATCATTTTTGCCGCCTCTAACTTTGGAGGTACAGTAGCTTTGGGAGTTTTAACCTCCATTTCCTTGGTTTTTGGCATGCTCATGAATTTATTGTTATTGCCTTCCCTCCTTCTTTCTTTGGAGAAAAACATCAATAACAAAAAAGAATTAGGAACTACCTTGGTAGAATTTGAGCCTGAAGATATTGAGGAGGAATAATTAATTTATTCTGAACCTTATCTGCTTTCAATTCTGTCTTACTTTACCTATTTTCGCCCACTTTTAATAGGCAGGCTATGTAGGTCTGAACCAATTGTTTTAGCAATGAATAAGTATAAAGAATATAAAAAATTAGACTTCCCAGCATTTGAAGAAGCGGTTTTAGCTAGCTGGAAAAAACATAAAGTATTCGAAGAAAGCATAAGTGCGCGCGAAGGAGCGCCATCCTATGTGTTTTATGAAGGCCCTCCAAGCGCCAATGGAATGCCTGGCATTCATCACGTAATGGCACGTGCTGTAAAAGATATATTTTGCAGATACAATACACTAAAAGGTTTTCAAGTAAAACGCAAAGCAGGTTGGGATACACATGGCTTGCCAGTTGAATTACAAGTAGAAAAAACCCTCGGAATTACCAAAGAAGATATTGGAAAAAAAATTAGCGTTGCAGCATACAACGAAGCCTGTAAAAAGGATGTAATGAAATATACCGATATCTGGGATAAACTTACAGATAGAATGGGATATTGGGTAGATTTAACTGACCCATATATTACCTATGAAACCAAATACATTGAAAGCCTCTGGAATATCCTTAAAAAATTATATGACAAAGGATACCTATACAAAGGATATACCATACAACCTTATTCTCCCGCGGCAGGAACTGGCTTAAGTAGTCATGAGCTAAATCAACCAGGCACTTACAAAGATGTAAAAGACAATACCCTGGTTGCACAATTTGAATGTACCAATAGCAGCTTTTTTGGATTAACAGATCAACCGGTATATTTCTTGGCATGGACCACTACTCCATGGACCCTGCCATCTAATACCGCATTGGCAGTAGGAGAAAAAATAAAATATGTATTGGTTCAAACCTTTAACCCCTATACCTTTTTGCCCACTCATGTGATTTTGGCTGAAGATTTAATGGGCAAATATTTCCCAGAAAGCAATGCAAACTTAAACCTGAATGAATACAAAGCAGGAGATAAAAAAATACCTTTTGCCGTATTAAAAAGTTACACCGGAAAAGAATTATTAGGATTAAACTACCGTCAATTACTACCATTTGTTCAACCAGATAATGGTGAAGCATTTAAAGTGATTGGTGGAGATTTTGTAACTACCTCAGATGGAACTGGAATTGTGCACATTGCTCCAAGTTTTGGTGCAGATGACTTTAGGGTAGCCAAACAAAATGGGATTGGTTCACTCACTTTGGTAGACAAACGAGGAAAATTTGTTGAGGAGGTGTTAGACCCCATTTTCCCGCTCAATGGCAGATTTGTTAAAGAAGCCTATTTAAGTGAAGAAGAAAAAGCAAATGAACTAGCCATACAGCAGGAAAAACTTTCAGGCATCATTCCTAAATTGGAAAAATATTTAAGCGTAGATGAACTCATTGCCTTAAAATTAAAAATTGAAAACAAAGCATTTAAAATAGAAAAATACGAGCACACCTACCCACATTGCTGGCGAACGGATAAACCTATCTTGTATTACCCTTTAGAAAGTTGGTTTATAAAAACTACCGCAGTAAAAGAACGCATGGTAGAACTTAATAAAACTATTCATTGGAAACCAGAGCATACAGGAACTGGCAGATTTGGAAATTGGCTAGAAAACCTAGTAGATTGGAATCTGTCTCGCTCTAGATATTGGGGCACTCCATTGCCTATTTGGAGAACAGAAGACGGTAGTGAAGAAAAGTGCATTGGCTCAATGGAAGAACTTGACATTGAAATTGCACGTGCTGTAGAGGCCGGATTTATGGATGCCAGTTTTGAAATAAAAGATTTACATAAACCTTATGTAGATCAGGTTATTTTGGTATCAGCCAAGGGAGAGAAAATGCTTCGTGAATCAGACTTAATTGATGTTTGGTTTGATAGTGGTGCAATGCCTTATGCGCAATGGCACTGGCCGTTTGAAAATGAATCGCTTTTTAAAGATAATTTTCCGGCAGATTTTATCGCAGAAGGCGTAGACCAAACCCGTGGATGGTTCTTTACCTTACATGCCCTGTCTGTTCTTTTGTTTGATAGTATCAGTTACAAAAATGTAATTGCTAATGGGCTTGTATTAGACAAGCATGGCAACAAAATGAGCAAGCGACTGGGCAATGTGGTTGATCCATTTAAAACCATAGACCAATTTGGAGCAGATGCCACGCGTTGGTATTTATTGAGTAATAGTGACCCTTGGGATAACTTAAAATTTGATATAGAAGGAGTAGCAGAGTGCCAAAGGAAATTCTTTGGAACCTTGTATAATACCTATAACTTTTTTGCATTATATGCTAATTTAGATAATTTTAACTATGCAGAAGAAGAGGTACCCTTAGCCGAAAGACCAGAAATTGACCAATGGATTTTGAGTTTACTTAACTCTTTGGTTTTAAAAGTAGAAAGTCAAATGAATGCGTATGATCCAACTCCAGCAGCAAGGGCCATTCAAGATTTTGTGGGCGAAAACCTGAGTAACTGGTATGTACGTTTATGTAGAAGACGTTTTTGGAAAGGCGAATACAGCAAAGATAAAATGGCAGCTTACCAAACATTATATACTTGTTTAGAAACTGTTTCCCAATTAATGAGTCCATTTGCACCTTTCTATTCAGACCAATTATTTCAAGATTTAAACACTGTAAGCAATAGACAATCAGCAAAATCTGTACATTTGAGTGATTTTCCAAAAGCCAAACTAAATTGGATTAATTCCAACTTAGAAAAACAGATGGAATATGCACAAACCATTTCATCATTGGTTTTATCTATACGAAAAAAGGAAAATATTAAAGTAAGGCAGCCGCTCCAAAGTATCTTAATTCCGGTAGTTGATCCAAAAGTTAAAAATGAAATAGAAAAGGTAAAAGAGCTGATATTAGCAGAGGTAAATGTGAAAGAACTAAAGTTTATTGAAGCGATTGATAAAGCAATAAAACCGAATTTTAAGTCGCTTGGTAAAAAAGTAGGATCAAAAATGAAGGCTGTTGCAGAAAAAATAACTGCATTTACCCAAGAGGAAATAACCCAACTAGAGAGTATGGGTAGTATTCAATTAAATGTTGAAGGCAGCCAAATTGAAGTTCATTTATCTGATGTAGAGATAGTTTCAAAAGAAATTACAGGATATAAAGTTGCTAATGAGGGTGCATTAACTGTAGCATTAGATATTCATTTGAATCAGAATTTAATAGAGGAAGGTATTGCAAGAGAGCTAATTAGCAAAATTCAAAACCTCAGAAAAGAAAGGGGTTTCGACCTTTTAGACAAAATAGATTTAAAAATAATTGAGGTTCCGTACATTAAAAGTGCTATTAATCAATTCAAAACCTATATTTGCAGCGAAATTTTGGCAAACGATATTCAGCTAGTTACAACACTAAGTGAAGAAACAGAATTGGTAATTGACGAAATTTCGGTAAAGATCCAAATCGAAAAATTTAATTAGGCCATGGCTAAGAAAATTACAAAAAGCACAGGAAAAAAGGCAGCAGTGAAGGCTGCACCTAAAAAAGTAGCGGCAAAAAAAGCTGCTGTGAAAAAAGCTGCTGTTAAAAAGGTTGTAGCTAAAAAAGTTACCAAAGTGGTAAGTAAAAAAGCAACGCCTAAAAAAGCACTTGTAAAGAAAGTATTAACCAAAAAAGTGGTAAAACCTCTTTCTAAAACAGTAAAAAAGAAGGAGCCTATTAAAAAAGTAGTGAAGCCTGCAGCTAAGAAAGTTACGCCTAAAAAAGTAGTGAAAACTGCTCCTAAAAAAGCAGTGAAAAAAGTAGTAGCCAAAAAAGTAAGCCCTAAAAAAGCAGTGAAAGCTGTAAACAAAAAGGTGGTTAAAAAAGTGGTTACCAAAAAGGTAACGCCTAAAAAAGCAGTAAAAGCTGCAAGCAAAAAGGTGGTTAAAAAAGTAGTAACGAAAAAAGTTGCAGCCAAAAAAGTGATAAAGAAATCAACTGCAAAAAAAATTGTGAAACCCACAGTTAAAAAGCTTGCAAAACCTGCTCCTAAGAAAGTAGTAAAAGCTACTCCTAAAAAAGTAGTAAAAGCTGCTCCTAAGAAAGTAGTGAAAGCTGCTCCTAAGAAAGTAGCAAAAGCTGCTCCTAAGAAAGTAGCAAAAGCTGCTCCTAAGAAAGTAGTGAAAGCTGCTCCTAAAAATGTTCAGAAAAAGATTGAAGTTAAAAAAGCGCCTGTTAGCAAATCGAAAGTTAATAAGATAGCAGTTTCTAGTAAACCTGCTACAAAAAAACTTACGCCTAAAAAAGAGGTAAAAAGTAAGGTTACTATTAAGCCAGTAACTGTTTTCAAACCTACACGCAATAAGAAAGCCGCCGAGACTGTCGAAATGACAAAACAAGTGGTAAGCAAGGTTCCAGTTTTTGAAGAAAAACATGAAGAATTACCACCAATTATTACCGATAGTAAAAGATACAGCGATGATGATTTGAATGAGTTTAAGCAGTTAATCAATAAAAAATTATCTGTAGCCAAAGAAGAATTGAATAACTTACTTGGCCAAATGTCGAATCCGGGCATAAACGGAAGTTCAGAAACAGATAATTCTTATAATAAATTAGAGGATGGTGCTTCAACTTCAGAAAAAGAATATTTAAGTCAGCTTGCTGCACGCCAACGTAAATTCATAGAAAATCTTGAGAATGCCCTTATTAGAATTGAAAATAAAACCTATGGTATTTGTAAAGTAACGGGTAAGCTCATTTCTAAAGAACGCTTACGCGCAGTTCCGCATACTACCTTAAGTATGGAAGCTAAATTACAACAATATAAATAGTAGTATAAAACACATAAAAAAACCTTCGTTTGAACAACGAAGGTTTTTTTTATGCCTATTCGCCAACAATTTTACTTGTTAAGCTGATATCAATTTTTACATTTGTAACAGAAACTTTCTCCGATTATATGAGTCTAAAAAAATATTCCTTACCCATTTTACTTTTGATAGTTATTTTGGCTGCAGACCAATACTTTAAATTATACATCAAAAATCATTTCTATTTAGGCGAAGAAATCGCTGTAATTGGAAATTGGTTTAAATTACATTTTACAGAAAATTATGGAATGGCATTTGGTCTAGAATTTGGCGGCAAAACCGGTAAAGTTTTCTTAACGCTCTTCCGTGTCATTTTTGTTTCAGTTATTGCCTACTACATTCATACCCTGATTAAAAAAGACACTAAACCTTTGTATGTTTATGGCTGGATAATGATTGTATCTGGCGCTTTAGGAAACATTATAGACAGTATTTTTTACGGCGTCTACTTCGGCTATGATTCATGGTTTCATGGCCGCGTGGTAGATATGCTATACTTTCCAATATTACAAACCACCATACCAGAGAATTTCCCCTTTTGGGCTGGCGAAGAATTTGAGTTTTTTAGACCTGTTTTTAATATTGCCGATGCCGCTATAAGCATAGGCTTTGTAATTATTCTACTACTTCAAAAGACTGTAAGTGATGAGGAAGAGACCATAGCCCATAGACCATAGTCCTTGGGCTAAATCATCTCAAACCCACAATACGGTACCAAAACTTTCGGAATACGAATACCCTCTGGTGTTTGGTTGTTTTCTAACATAGTAGCCAAAATACGCGGTAAAGCCAAGGCACTTCCATTTAAGGTGTGAACCAATTGGTTTTTGCCATCTTTATTCTTGAACCTACATTTTAAACGGTTAGCTTGGAAACTTTCAAAATTTGAGGTTGAGCTAACCTCTAACCAACGCCCCTGCGCTGCGCTGTATGTTTCAAAATCGTAGGTTAACGCAGAGGTAAAACCCATATCTCCCCCACATAAGTGGAGAATACGGTATGGTAATTCTAATTTTTCCAATAATCCTTTTACATGAATAACCATTTCATCTAATAAAGCATAAGATTGATTAGGATGTGCAATTTGAACAATCTCCACTTTATCAAATTGATGTAATCGGTTCAGGCCTCTAACATGAGCTCCCCAAGCGCCTGCCTCTCTTCTAAAGCAAGGAGTATACCCTACATTTTTGATAGGCAAATCTTCTTCCTTTAAAATTACATCGCGATAAATATTGGTAATTGGGACCTCTGCAGTTGGAATTAAGTACAAATCATCTGTGGTGGCATGGTACATTTGACCCTCTTTATCTGGCAATTGTCCGGTACCAAAACCACTATCTGCATTAACCAAAAGTGGCGGCATAATTTCTTGGTAACCCGCAGCCAATGCTTCATCTAAAAAGAAGTTTATCATTGCCCGCTGCAAACGTGCTCCCTTACCTTTATAAACGGGAAAACCAGCACCGCTAATTTTTGAACCTAATTCAAAATCTATTAAATCATATTTCTTAATTAGATCCCAATGTGGAACAGCATTTTCATGCAATTTAGGAATATCTCCATGCTGAAAAACGGTATAATTATCATCGGCCGTTTGCCCTATTGGCACAGACTCATGTGGTGTGTTTGGAATGGTAACCAATGCTTCATATACATCTTGCTCCAATTGTTTAGAACGCTCTTCTAAAATTTTACCGGCTTCTTTGAGCTGTGCAGTTTGCGCTTTCAAGTCATCTGCCTCTGCCCTATTACCAGCCTTCATAAACTCCCCAATCTTTTTTGCCAGGGTATTGGCCTCAGATTGGTTTTTCTCCATTTCAGATTTTGCTTTTCTATTTTCTTCATCCAATGCCAGCACCCGATCAATGAGTTCAACATATTTAGGATTTCTTTTACTAATGCGAGTCTTAGCGTCTTCTGTATTTTCGCGGAGATATTGTAGTGCTAACATGAATGTATTATTTTAGAGAGACTATAGGTTAAGATTATTCTACAACAAGAACCTGAGTCATCACATCTCCCTGACGGATGGCATCTATTACCTCTAAGCCTTCATAAACCTTACCAAAACAGGTATGATTACGATCTAAGTGAGCTGTATTATTGCGGCTATGGCAAATAAAGAATTGTGAACCACCCGTATTTCTGCCTGCATGAGCCATAGATAAAACTCCTCTGTCATGAAATTGGTTTTCGCCCGTTAACTCGCAATCAATTTTATATCCAGGACCGCCAGCACCTGTTCCTGTAGGGTCACCACCTTGAATAACAAAATCAGGTATCACCCTATGAAAAGTAACACCATCGTAATAGCCACTTTTAGCTAATTTGATAAAGTTGGCAACAGTGTTCGGAGCATCCTTATCAAAGAATTCAATCTTCATTACTCCTTTTGCGGTATGTATTTCTGCTTTAGACATGGTCATAAATTTAGCTTACGAAAATAGCATTTAAAAACTAAATTGAGTGAAGGGAATTCAAAAAAAAAAGCCGAACTACATGTAGTAATTCGGCTTTTCAAAAAAATTTTGAATATTTAAGCTCCACTCAAGGCAGCAGCACCACCCACAATTTCAGAAATCTCAGTGGTAATAGCACTCTGACGAGCACGGTTATATTCTAACTTTAAGGCTTTAATTAATTCACCAGCATTATCAGTTGCTTTATCCATGGCAATCATACGCGCACCATGCTCAGAAGCAAAAGAATCTAATAAAGCTTTATACACCTGAGTTTTTAAAATTCTTGGTATCAAAGCTTCTAAAATCTCCACTTTATTAGGTTCAAAAATAAAATCTTTCTTAGATGCTTTTCCTCCCATTTGCTGAGGTGCTATTGGCAAATAAGCTTCATTTACTAGTACTTGTGTGGCAGCGTTTTTAAACTGATTGTATACAATTTCAACCTTATCAAAAGCACCATTTTTGAATTGATTTAACAAAAATTCTCCAATGGCAAATCCTGAATCTGCATCTAAATGTTGGTAGGTATCTTTAAAAGTAGGAATTACAGGCACATTGGTTTTGCTGAAAAACTCAAATGCTTTCTTACCTACAGGTAATACACTCACCTCTTTGCCAGCAAAATCTTCTTTAATCAACCTATTTGCTAATTTGATTACATTAGCATTAAAGCCACCACACAAACCCCTATCAGAAGTAATTACAACCAACAGAACCTTTTTCATTGGTCGTTGATTAAAATAAACCTTTAAAGAGTCTACATCCATTGAGTCTGCTAAATTGGCCAATATACCATTCAACTTTTGAGCATAAGGCCTCATTTGTTGAATTGCATTTTGGGCTCGTCTCAATTTAGTAGCACTCACCAACTTCATAGCTTTGGTAATTTGCTGCGTAGAGTTTACCGAGGCAATACGTATACGAACTTCTTTTAAATTAGCCATTTTTTAGTTTAAACTGCCTTTAAATTATGCGCTGTATTTTGCACTTAAATCTTTTGCAACTGCTTCTAATACGCTTGTTACATCGTCTCCAATTCCACCTTTCTTAATGGCATCTAACACATCTTTGTGTTTATTTTCCAAGAAGTTTAAGAATTCAGATTCGAACTCACGCACTTTATTTACAGGCACTGCGGTTAATAACCCTTTAGTTCCTAAGTAAATAATAGCAGTTTGTTGTTCTACACGCAATGGAGAGAATTGTCCTTGCTTCAAAATTTCTACGTTACGAGCACCTTTAGCTAATACTGATTTTGTAGCAGCATCAAGGTCTGAACCAAATTTTGAAAACGCTTCCAATTCACGGTATTGAGCTTGATCCAATTTTAAAGTTCCAGCTACTTTCTTCATCGACTTAATTTGAGCGTTACCACCCACGCGAGATACCGAAATACCTACGTTAATAGCCGGACGAATACCAGAGTTAAACAAATTAGCTTCCAAGAAAATCTGTCCATCTGTAATAGAAATTACATTGGTTGGAATATATGCAGAAACGTCACCTGCTTGCGTTTCAATAATTGGTAATGCAGTTAAAGAACCACCACCTTTTACCAAATGCTTAATAGAAGCAGGCAAATCATTCATTTGTTGTGCAATGCTGTCTGTTCCATTGATCTTTGCAGACCTTTCTAACAAACGGCTATGCAAGTAAAATACGTCTCCAGGATATGCTTCGCGGCCTGGTGGACGACGCAATAATAAAGACACCTCACGGTAAGCTACAGCTTGTTTAGACAAATCATCATAAACAACCAATGCAGGTCTTCCTGTATCACGAATAAATTCACCAATTGCGGCTCCTGCCATAGGGGCAAAGAATTGCATTGGAGCAGGATCTGATGAAGTTGCAGAAACAATCACAGTATATGGCATTGCACCGCGCTCTTCTAGGGTTTTTACAACCTGAGCTACTGTGGAAGCTTTTTGTCCGCAAGCAACATAGATACAAAACACTGGCTTCCCAGCATCATAAAATTCTTTTTGATTAATAATGGCATCAATACAAACAGCTGTTTTACCTGTTTGACGATCACCAATAACTAACTCACGCTGACCACGACCAATTGGAATCATCGCATCAATAGCTTTGATACCCGTTTGAAGTGGCTCCTTAACTGGTTCACGATAAATTACACCTGGAGCTTTGCGCTCCAAAGGCATTTCATACAAATCGCCAGTAATAGGGCCCTTGCCATCAATTGGTTGACCCAAGGTATTAACCACACGGCCCATCATACCTTCTCCTACTTTAATAGAAGCGATGCGACCGGTGCGTTTTACTGTGTCACCTTCAATAATTGAATCGGATGAACCCAATAAAACTGCTCCTACGTTATCTTCTTCAAGGTTCAATACGATGCCTTGTACGCCATTCGCAAATTCAATCAGCTCGCCCGACTGAACTTTAGTTAATCCGTAGATACGTGCGATACCATCACCCACCTGGAGTACGGTTCCCACTTCTTCAAGTTCGGTCTCAGACTTAAAATTGCTTAATTGCTCTCTTATGATGGCTGATACCTCATCTGGTCTTATTTCTACCATAATGAAATGTTATTTTGAAATGTAAGTATTTAATAATTCTTGTTTTGCTTTTTTTAGCTTTCCAGAAATGCTGGCATCGTAAAGCTTATCTTCCATTTGGATAACCAAACCTCCAATAATATCTGCGTTAACAGCTGTTTCTAAGTTCACTTTTTTACCTGTTTGTTTTTCAATAAAGGCTTTCACCTCATTAATTACTGCGTCTCCAACTGCAACGGCTGTGGTAACTTTAGCAGAAGTAATTTTATTGATTTCATTATACATGCCAATAAAAGCAGTGGCAATATCAGGTAGGTAATATTCGCGTTTTTTACGAATCACAATTGCTAAAAAAGAAATAGTGATTGCATTAAATGAGGCTGCGAAAATTTTATTTACAACGGCAAGTTTTTTATCGCCTTGAACAATTGGACTTTTAAACAATAAGCTCAATGCAGGATTTGCATCAAGTGTAGTTTGAAATACCAACATATCGGCATAAATCAAATCAAGCTTGTTATGCTCAACAGCTAAGTCGATTAATGATTTGGCATATCTGCCGGATACTCTTTGTTCAGCCATATTACTTTAAGGTAATTGATTTTAAATTCTCGTTTACAAAAGATTCTTGCTGCGCACGGTCTTCCATTTTCTTACGCAATACTTTTTCTGCTAAATCAACAGAAAGAATAGCTACCTGAGTTTTTAATTCATTCATAGCATTAATCTTTGCTGATTCAATAGAGGCATTGGCTTTTAAAATTATTTTATGACCTTCTTCTTCTGCTGATTTTTTCGCCTGTGCAATGATATTATCCTTCATTTCATGGGCTTCTTTCAACATAAGATCGCGCTCAGCACGTGCCTGATTAAGGAGTTTTTCATTATCTGCTTTTAATGCACTCATCTGCTTACGTGCTTCTTCAGCAGAATCCAAGGCATTATTAATAGAGTCTTCCCTCTCCCTAATCGAATTTAAGATAGGCTTCCAAGCAAATTTAGACAAGATGAACAATACAATACTAAATGTAATGGTCATCCAGAATATTAGCCCTAAACCGGGTTTTACTAATTCCATGCTGTGTTTTTATTTAATGATTATGAGGTAAAGGAAATATAAATGAATTCAGAATACAGATTAACAAAATGTCATCTGTATTCTGAAATATATTTCGATTACAACAATACGATCAAAAGACAAACCACGATACCGAAGAATGCAGCACCCTCGATTAAAGCAGCTGCTACGATCATGTTTGCACGAATGTCTCCAGAAACTTCTGGCTGACGAGCAATAGATTCTAAAGCGCTACCGCCGATACGGCCAATACCCATACCTGCACCAATTGCAGCTAAACCAGCACCGATACCGGCACCCATTTTAGCGAAACCTGGATCTGTAACTGCTTGTAAAATGATGTTTAATAGTGTCATAATTGTGATGTTTAATTGATTTTTATTATTTATTGATTAATGATGTTCTTCATGATGATGCTCTTCTACAGCTGATCCAAAATATAAAGCTGAAAGCAATGTAAATACATAAGCTTGCAAAAAGGCTACTAATAATTCTAGGAAATTCATAAAAACGGTAAATGCTACTGAAAGTACAGATACCCCTAATCCTAATCCCTCGTTCATAGCTCCAAAAATAAATATCAAGCTAAAAAAACCTAAAATGATGATGTGTCCTGCGGTGATATTGGCAAACAAACGAATCATCAATACAATTGGCTTGTTTAACATTCCAATGATTTCAATCGGAATTAACAAAAACCATAATGCCTTTGGAACACCTGGCGGCATGAATATATGCCCCCAATAGCTTGAGTTGCCATTAATAGATGTAATCACAAATGTAAACACAGCTAAAACCAATGTAATTGCTATGTTACCTGTAACATTAGCTCCACCCGGGAAAATTGGAACTAATCCAAATAAGTTATTGATGAAGATAAAGAAAAATATCGTTAGTAAATAAGGTAAGAATTTTTGGTATTT
>CANHDN010000033.1 GCA_947459415.1 Bacteroidota bacterium | reverse complement strand
TGAACAAATTTATACTGGATGTTTAGCACAAGGTGCCTACTACATCGAATCTAACGGAGAAGCTGTTGTAATTGACCCACTTCGCGAAACTACTCCATACATAGAACGCGCAGCAGCCAGCGGGGCAAACATAAAGTATGTTTTTGAAACGCATTTCCATGCAGATTTTGTTTCTGGTCATATAGACCTTGCAAAGGCTACAGGCGCACAAATTGTATATGGACCAACTAGCATGAAAATGGGCTTTGATGCCCTTATTGCTCATGATGGGCAGGAGTTTAAAGTTGGAACTATAAGCTTTAAACTTCTTCATACGCCTGGTCATACCATGGAAAGCTCATGTTACCTTCTAACAGACGAAAATGGGAAACAAACAGCGATTTTTACAGGAGACACATTATTTATTGGCGATGTTGGGCGCCCTGATTTGGCTCAAAAAGTAGTTGAAGATTTAACGCAAGATAAATTAGCATCTTATTTGTTCGATTCTCTTCGCAACAAGATAATGCCTTTAAACAATGACTTAATTGTGTATCCTGCACATGGCGCTGGATCTGCTTGTGGTAAAAACATGAGCAAAGAAACATTTGATACTTTAGGCAATCAAAAGCAAACAAATTATGCCTTACGTGCTAACATGACCAAAGAAGAATTTATTAAAGAAGTTGTTACGGGCCTTATGCCACCTCCGCCTTATTTCCCTAAAAATGTATTGATGAACATTGAAGGATATGACAATATTGAAGCGGTTTTAAACAGAGGTACACAAGCTTTGAGTCCAGAGGCTTTTGAAGCGGCTGCAAACGAAACTGGTGCTTTAATTTTAGATACACGTAAGCCACAAGAATTTGCCAAAGGATTTATACCTAATTCCATTAATATTGGAATTGATGGTGGTTTTGCTCCTTGGGTTGGAACACTCATTCCAGATATTAAACAAGAAATTTTAATAGTAGCTGAGGTTGGTAGAGAGATGGAAATTGTAACTCGTTTAGCTCGAGTAGGATATGATCACGCAATTGGTTTCATAAACGGCGGTATTCAAGCTTGGAAGAATGCAGGAAAAGAGCTTGATACTATCAAAACTGTTTCTGTAGAGGAATTTGCTGCAGCAGAAGTTGCAGACGCTAACATTCATATATTAGATGTTAGAAAAAATAGCGAATACCAATCTGAGCATATTGTAAATGCAATAAACGCTCCGCTAGATTACATAAACGAAAGCATGCTTAAAATTGATAAATCGAAAACCTATTTTGTGCATTGTGCCGGTGGATACCGTTCTATGATTTTTGCTTCTATACTTAAAGCAAGGGGATACGACAATTTAATTGATGTTGATGGCGGATTTAAAGCTATTAAAGAATCTAATAAATTTAAGGTTTCTGAATACGTTTGTCCTTCTACTTTATTATAATAATTTAGTTTAAAAATAGCTGAATATTTCTATTTTAATTCATTCAAGTACTCAATCCAATTCGGCCTGAACCAAATTCTATCCGAATTGGATTATAAATTTCAACTCACCATGCAAAAAGTTTTAGTGCCGGTAGATTTTAGTGAGATATCGGCTTATGGCAGCAGTTTAGCTGCAAAAATTGCCATTTATTTAAATGCAGAAATACATTTCCTTCATGTAATAAATTTGCCTTCGCATATTCTATTAAATGAAGACGGAAGCATTTTTGAAGATGGCGACTTTGATACCAGTATACCAAAAGAAAAACTGAAAATTGCACAAGAAAAAATGCCAAATTGGTTAGCTACTTATGCCCCTCTTGCAAAAACACAATTTTTATTTGGAACAGTAAATGATGTAGTACTAAAATACGCTAAACAAAACAATGTAGATTTAATCATCATGGGAACTCATGCTGTTTCAGGTGCTCAAGAATTATTTAATCATACACATGGCGAATACGTTGCCATGCATAGCAATGCACCTGTTATAACTCTTAAATGCGATAGGTCTGACATGGAAGTTAAATCCATTGTAATTGCATCAAGCTTTGCATCGGAAGATATACCTCATGTAGAAATGGCTTTGGCTCTTCAAAAAGCCTTAAATGCTAAACTATATCTTTTACGAGTAAATACTCCTAAAGATTTTATGGCCGACGGTAAAGTGCTAAATCATATGAATGCTTTTGTGTCAAATCACCAACTTCAAGATGTAGAACTTGCAATCTACAACGATGAAAATATAGAAGATGGAATTGTTCATTATGTTGCTAAAGAAAATATAGACATAATTTGCATTGGAAGCTGGCAAAGAACAGGCTTAAACAAGCTTATTAATGGCTGTGTATCCTCAGACCTAGTTAACCATATTTATAAACCAATATTAACTTTTAAACTCAAAAATTAATTATGCTAGAACTTTTAAAAGAACCATGGCCCTGGTATGTTAGCGGACCAATCATAGGAATTTCTATTCCCATATTATTGATTATTGGAAATAAAATGCTTGGCATTTCATCTTCTTTGAGGCACACATGTGCAGCAATTGCTCCTTTTAATATTCAATTTCTAAAATATAACTGGAAATCTGAAATGTGGAACATATTTTTTGTAATTGGTATTTTCATTGGCGGATTCGTGGGTGGTGTGCTGCTAAATAATGGAGAAGCTGTTAAAATATCTGAGTCTACCATGAACGATATAAAAGGAATGGGCATAAACTCCTTTGAAGGATTAATTCCATCTGATATTTTTAATTGGAATACTTTATTCTCTTTAAAAGGTCTTTTAATTATGGTATTAGGTGGCATAATGATTGGGTTTGGCTCAAGGTATGCTGGCGGTTGTACATCTGGACATGCTATTATGGGAATTTCAAGCCTACAATGGCCATCACTTGTAGCTGTTATATTCTTCTTTATTGGTGGTTTATTAATGACTCACTTTATTGCTCCTCTCATTTATCAACTTTAACAACGAATGAAAAATATAAAATATTTATTAGTTGGTGTTCTATTTGGAACTGTATTAACTAAAACAGAAGCTGTTTCTTGGTTCAGAATTCAAGAAATGTTCCGATTTCAAAGCTTCCACATGTATGGTATTATTGGTTCGGCCATTGCAGTTGGTATGCTATCTGTTTGGCTTATTAAAAAGTTTAAAATTAAATCTATCAATGGCGAAGAAATAGAAATTGCAGATAAGCAATTTAGCAAGGGTCAAATTATAGGTGGTACCATTTTTGGTATGGGTTGGGCATTATCTGGAGCTTGTCCAGGACCACTATATGCTCTTTTAGGCGCTGGCTATTCAACTATATTAATTGTAATAATAAGTGCTTTATTTGGTACTTGGTTATATAGTTATTTTAAGCCTAAACTACCTCATTAGTATATCTTAACTCACTCTATTATGCTATATCCACGAATTTTATTGGCGGCTATTCTTCTGATTACAATTATATTTACTGTGCTTAATCTGCCCTCAAACAATGAAGAAACCTTAATCAAGCAAGATGAAAAACCATCAAATACGGAAGAGACAATATGGAGCGCTCCTGATATAAGTTTAATTGCACAGGAAGAAAATGCCTCTTTAATAGAATATGGAAGAGAGCTTATTAAAAATACTTCTTTGTATTTAGGTCCTAATGGTTCCATTAAAAAAATAAGCAATGGAATGAATTGCCAAAATTGTCACTTAGATGCCGGCACAAAAGCCTGGGGCAATAATTATGCTGCAGTTTATGCTACTTATCCAAAATTTAGAGAGCGTTCTGGAGCAATTGAGAGCATCCCTAAGCGTGTAAACGACTGTTTCGAACGCAGCTTAAATGGGAATGCCTTAGATACAAGCAGCAAAGAAATGATTGCCATTGTTAGTTATATAAAATGGTTAAGCAAAGGAATCGCAAAAAATGAAGTTCCTAAAGGTTCAGGAATTTTAGAAGTACCCTTTTTAGATAGAGCTGCAAGCGCAGAAAATGGAGCTGTTATTTATAAAGCTAAATGCGAAAGTTGTCATCAAAAAAATGGCGAAGGATTGCTCAATACCGATAAAAAAAGTTACGCTTTTCCTCCTTTGTGGGGTAAACATAGCTACAATACTGGAGCTGGATTGTATAGATTATCGCGTTTTGCTGGTTATGTTAAGGCAAACATGCCACTAGGTGCTAGTTATAATGCTCCTCTTTTAAGCGATGATGAAGCCTGGGATTTAGCTGCTTTTGTTAATAGCCAAGAAAGACCCAACAAAAATATAAGTAAAGATTGGCCGAACATTACTGGCAAACCTATAGATCATCCTTTTGGACCTTTTGCTGATGGCTTCTCTGAACAACAACATAAATATGGGCCATATAAACCAATAAAAGAGAAACGATTGGCCCTAAAAAAATTATAGCTCGTGAAAAAAATCCATTTTACATTTTTAATACTTTCCTTTATAAAAATTACTCAAGCACAGGTATCTCAGCCCTATTTGCATCATACGGAGAGAGATAAAAACAAAGAAGACACAACAACATTACAAGCATTTTTTAGAAATGGAGAATTTTATGGACATGCTCGTTATTTCTTTATGGCTACAAATAATGAAGCAAACTTAAAAGATTTTTATGCAAATGCATTTGGCATGGGTATTGGCTATGAAACAGGCAAATTCAAAGGATTCCAAATTGGAATAAGTGGGTTCTTTATCTATAACTTAATATCATCTGATCTAACGCAACTTGATGCCTCAACGGGAGTTGGAAGCAGGTACGAGTTAGGGCAATTTGATATGACCAATCCAAAAAACAAAACGGATATGGATAGGCTAGAAGATTTATATATAAAATATTCTCGTAAAAATTCATTTGTAAAAATAGGCAAACAACATATTCGAAGTCCTTTCATTAACCCGCAAGATGGCAGAATGCGACCTACACTTATAGAAGGAGCTATTATTGAATATAATGAAGTTAAAAACCTAAAGCTTGAAGGGGCCTGGATTTTCGGTATTTCACCACGCAGCACCGTTAGTTATTTTGGTATTGGTGAGTCTATGTCAATTTTTCCAGCTGGTATCGATATGAATGGTCAAAAATCTAAGTACCCTGGCAATGTAAATAGCCACTCAATTTATTTTGGCAGCCTAACCTGGCAATTACCATTTAAAGCAAAAATACAGCTGCTAAATCAGCATATTGAAAATGTTCTAAACAGTTCATTTATTCAATTAAATGGGAATATTAAAGCTTTTAAAAGCAAAAATCTATTTTACGGTGCTCAATATATAGAACAGCATGCCGTGGCAAATGGTGGCAACCAAGATCCTGATTTAAGCTATGTTAAAAAGGGAAATATTGCACGTACTTTCGGATTTAGATTGGGTATAGAAAAACTGAATAATTGGCAAATTTTTACAAACTATAATAGAATTACTAAAGATGGAAGATACCTTATGCCGAGAGAATGGGGTAGAGACCCTTTTTATACATTTATGGCCAGAGAGCGAAACGAAGGCTATGGGGATGTTCATGCCATGAATATAGTAGTTAATAAAAGCCTCCCTAAAAAAGGCCTTAAAATGGAGTTTGCATACGGGCATTATTACTTGCCTGATGTTATGAATATTGCGCTCAATAAATATAGTATGCCTTCCTATTTTCAAACTAATTTAGATATTAGATATAGCTTTAAAGGGTTTTTAAATGGTTTAGATGGGCAATTTTTGTATGTTTACAAAGGTAAATTAGCTAATACATATGGCAATGATAGGTATGTTATTAACAAGGTAAATATGTCTTTATATAATTTTGTACTCAATTATAACTTTTAAAGTTCATCGCATGATTCAAGATAGTTCAAACAAAGAAAAAAGTAGAAGAACTTTTTTAAAAAAAATAGGAATTCTGGGTGCAGGTGGTGGCCTTTTAGCTGGAAGCGGAGAGTTCGCTCAAGCGACAACAACAGAATTAGTTGATACAAATACATCTAAAAACGATAAACCACAAATAATTACTGTCTTGCAATCTACCGATGTGCATTGTCAAGTGCATCCGCACGATGAATTATTTTGGGAAAATGGCGAAGCTGTATTCAGAAAAACTGGTGGATATGCAGCACTAGCAAGCTACATTAAAAACCAACGAAAAAAAAACCCAAATACATTTTTTCTTGATACAGGAGATATGTTCCAAGGCAGTGAACTTTCTGTTAAAACTACTGGAAAAGCTATTGTACCTATATTAAATGAACTTACTTATGATTTATATCTTCCTGGTAATTGGGAGGTGATATATTACAAGAAGGCCATGCAAACTTTAATGGGTGCATTAAATGCTCCTAAAGTTTGTGCAAATATGTATCACGATTTAGGTGAAGGCAAAAAAGGCGAACTCATATTTCATCCTTATCATATTTGGCATGTTGCGGGAATTAAAATTGGATTCTTAGGTTATACAGATCCTTTGGTTCCATTAAGACAATCTCCTAACTACAGTAAAGGAATAATCTACACAAAACCAGAAGATAATATTGCTCATTATGTTGATGTATTACGCAATGATGAAAAATGTGCTTTTGTAATTGTTTTGTCACACTTGGGTTTGTCACAACAAATTGCTTTAGCAAATTCACCTGAATGTGAGGGTGTAGACTATATTCTAGGTGGAGATACACACGAAAGAGTGCGTGAACCAATTATCTGTAAATATGCAAAAGTAGTAGAGCCCGGTGCTTTTGGATCATTTGTTGGTAGACTAGATTTAACTGTACTTAATGGAAAAATTATTGATGTTAATTATCATTTAGATGAAATTGATGCTAATAAAATTAAAGCAGACCAGCGCATGCTTTCGTTAATTGCTGAAAACGAAAAACCATTTGCAGATGATATATACAAAGTAATAGGGTATAGCACTATTCCTTTATACCGATATTTTGTTGTAGAAAACACCATTGATACACTTGTATTAGACGCACTAAAATGGAAAATGAAGGATATTGACATAGTACTAAGCAATGGCTTCAGGTTTTGTCCACCCAGAACCACCCGAGACCAAAGTGGTAATATCCCAATAACAAATGGATATCTATTTGATATGCTGCCAGTAGATAGCACAGTTAGAATAGGAAAAGTAAGTGGCAAGCAAATAAGCGAATGGCTAGAAAAGGAATTAAATAATGTATTTGCAAAAGATGCCTCTAAGCGCTTTGGTGGATGGGTTATTAAATTTAAAGGCATGAAAATTTCTTTTAAAGCCTATGAAGAATTGGGTAAGCGCGTTCAAAGCATTGAGGTGGCAGGAAAAGCAATAGAAATAGACAAAGAATATAGTATTTGTGCCTGCGAGCGAGATGGAGACCCTGCAGATATGCTCTGCAGAATACGCAATGTAAAGGATGCAAAAAATACAGAACACACCTTACATTCCGTTATGAAAGATTATTTGTTTCAAAATTCACCAGTTACTCCCACTCTGCCAAATGCGGCAATCATATTAGATGCCCCGCAAACATTATTAACACAAGTATATGGTGTTTCCTATGATTTCAGATAATTTATAGAAATCAAGTAATTCTCTCAAAAAAAACCCGCCCATACCTGAGCGGGTTTTTTCTTTAACTTAAGTTTAATAATATTGTACTACTCAAATGATTTAAACTTAGCAATTAAATAATTAACTCACAATGAAAAATAAACCCTCAAAATCTTACGATAAACTCATAGAAAACAATAAGGAATGGGCTGCCTCGGTAGTTAAAGAAGATCCGGAATTTTTTTCGAGGTTATCTAATGTTCAAAAACCAGAATTTTTATGGATAGGCTGCAGCGATAGCAGGGTGCCCGCAGATAGAATTACAGGCACACAACCCGGAGAGATCTTTGTTCATAGAAATATAGCTAATATGGTAATTCATACAGATATGAATTTACTTGCTGTATTAGAGTATGCAGTTGATCATTTAGAAGTAAGTCATATACTCGTTTGCGGACATTATGGTTGCGGGGGAGTAAAAGCGGCCATGTCTAGACACAATTTTGATTTAATTAATAAATGGATCAGAAATATCAAAGATGTATACAGAATGCACCGAGATACGATTGATTTTCAAACCAAGCCAGAAGAGAGGCTAAATAAATTAATAGAACTGAATGTAGAAGAGCAAGTAATGAACCTCGCCAAAACAAGCATCATCCAAAAATCTTGGAAAAACAAAAAAAGTCCAGAAATTCATGGCTGGGTATATAGTTTAGAAGACGGACTCATTAAAGAGGTTTGCAGAATGACCTATCAAGACCATTTAGACCCCTTGTATGAATTTGATGATCTATAATGTTGGAGTGGTAAAGCACATCATTTTAAAAAGCATGTGTTAATTAATATGAAGTTTACATTAGAACTATTTAATTTGCAATCCTATGCTAAACGAAAAGTTATTAGAACAAATAGGTCAATTTGACGCCAAAATTATCTCTGATGAACGCAAAGAATTGCTCAAGAACTTGATTTTGTATATTCAAGAAAAACAAGAAGCCAATTCACCCATCCGACTCAATTTTATTTGCACACATAATTCTCGTAGAAGTCATTTATCTCAAATTTGGGCACAGACCATGGCCTATCATTTTTCTATTAATAAAGTAAGTTGCTATTCTGGGGGTACTGAGGCAACAGCCATGTTTCCCAAGGTTGTAGAGACTCTCATCAATCAAGGTTTTCTTATTCAAAAAATTTCAGAATCTGAAAACCCAGTATACTTAGTTAAATATACACCCAATGAACACCCTATTGTTTGTTTCTCTAAGAATTATCAGCATGAGTTTAATCCAAAAAACAATTTCGCTGCCGTAGTTACCTGCAATAATGCTGATGAAGCATGCCCAATGGTATTTGGAGCTGAATCCCGCTTTCCTATAAAGTATAATGACCCAAAAGCTTTTGATCATAGTGAATTGCAAACCCAAAAATATGCGGAACGCAGCTTAGAAATTGCGCAAGAACTGTGGTGGGTTTTTTCGCAGATAAAACACTAATAAGTGATATTTATAATAGTGAATGAATGAATATTAATTCTTGGCTTGCGCTTTAAACTTCCTGATATTATAAGTAAAGGTTAACATATAATATCTATTCAATACATTAGACCTAGTATCTTCTATATAGGTTTCTGTTACTGTTCTGTTAATGTTATTGTTTTGATTCAACAAATCAAATACAGATAATTTCACTTCTGCCATTCGCTTCATAAATTTGTAGGCTAGTCCTGCATTCCACAAAAAAAAGCTTTGGTTAAAATCGCTACCTAAACCGGCGAAATTAGTATAGTTAACATCTGATTGTATGACCCAAGACGGGGTTGGCATGATGTTTACTTTTAAATTACTCGTATTGATAAAGAAATTACTGTTTTGCGATGCCAATACTGTATTTTTTACAAAGTTTATATTGCTGGTATGACTTAAGGTAAAATCTATTTGCTCACTAATATTACTTCCTAATACAAGTCCGGTATTGATATTAAATGTATTGGCAAAATTTTGTAATTGATTTACCAATCCGGGTACTTTTGTATAGTTTAAACCTAGGTTTACATTTATATTGCTTTTAATTGATTTTATTGGCATGCCATAGGTAATAAAACTGCGCGCATTTACATTGCCATTTAAATTTACCGGTCGAGCAATTTGAGCGCCTCTGCTCAATAACATCCCATTATCTAATACAGAATCTCGGGTAGCGGTGAAGGTGCTATTAGCAATATAATCATTCGTAAAGGTTACCATAGCAAATACAAAAAAACTTTGAGAATTATGCCAATTATTACTGCCATATCTGCTCAATAAAGTTTGCGAAAATTCTTGTTTCAAATTTGGATTACCTGCAGATAACATGACAGGATTAGTATTATCTATTACATTTTGTAATTGATTAACACTCGGATTATTGGTATTGGTTCTATAAAAAAATCTAAAAGTATTTGAATTAGTAAAATTATAAGTAAAATTAAAATTGGGCAGTAAATTTTGAAAACTTTTTTCAAAATTTCTATTCTCTGGAAAGGTTTGTAAACTAACTATACTTAAATACTGCTGCGTAACACCGGCGCTAAACTTCCACTTTGCTTTGTTTATATTTATACTAATATTAGCTCTATGCGTAGTAATCGTATTGTCAAAATTATTACTCAACATGGTATCTTTTCTGCTATAGTCTCCCATAGCAGTATCAAATCTATTTGTAGCCCTGTCTGCTAAGTTATGATTTAAAATGGGGTTATAACTCAGTTGTAATTGTGTGCTATCTGTTAAATTTTCTGTATAAGTAAGATTTGCATTATAATTATTACTATTACTGTAAGCCAGGCTTTGTTGACGCAAAATGGTAGTTTTATAGGCATTGGTAGGATCAATCGCTAATATATCAGAAATTTGCTTGGTATCACTATTTCTTCTATTAATATCGTGTATTACATTTAAGCTAATAGTTCTTCCAAGCTTTTCAAATTTATACCTGTATAATAGATTATTACTAAGGTTAAATCCACTATTTACAGGGGTTTTGGAGGTAAAGTTTCTGTTGAGCAGTAGGGTGTCATTAACAGTATTATCTGCCAATTGATTACTACTATTTTCATTGCGCTGAAAGCTTAATTTGGGTGTATATATAATGGCATGCGAAGAATCAAAAGTATGCTCTAAACGTAAATTAAATCTGTTATTATAATTATTTGTTTCACTCCCAGTGCTATCTCTATAAAACTGCTTAGTTTCTTCATCTATTAAATATATTCTGCTGGTATATTGATCGGTAAGCGTACTACTATTATTATAAAAATAACTTCCACTTAAGTTGGTTTTCTTACCCCATTTATCAGCATAATTGATACCAATAGATTGGGTAGCACTAATACCATTCTGTTGACCCACCATAAAATCACTCATTGGGCCACCCATACCTCCGCCTCTAGGGCCTCCTCTTCCTCCCATAGGCATTCTTCCTGCACCTGCAGAACCTCCAAATAAATCTTGCATCGAAAAATTTTGCTGATTGATATTATTCAATAAACCCAATACAGTAATTCTTCTATCACCCTTAAAAAAATTCATATTTGCCCCTGCTTGATACCTATCATTGGTTCCATAACCAGCATAAACTTTTCCGAAAGTTCCATTATTTCTACCCGTTTTGGTGGTAATATTCATGGTTTTATCTGTGTTGCCATCATTAAAACCAGTAAATTGAGCTTGGTCACTTGCCCTATTAAAAACCTGCACCTTATCAATGATTTCTGCAGGTAAATTTTTGAGTGCCATATTAGCATCATCACCAAAAAACTCCTTCCCATCTACTAATACTTTTTTTACATCCTCCCCTTGGGCTTTAACGGTTCCATTCTCGATGGTGATACCAGGCATCTTTTTTACTAAATCTTCAGCAGTAGCATCTTTGTTTACTTTATATGCAGCAGCATTTATACTCGTAGTATCCCCTTTTTGTTCTACCCTAATTTGAGTTGCTTCAATGGTTAGTTCTTCTAAGGATTTTGTGTTTTTCTCTAAAAAAACACCACCCATAAATCTGTCTGAACCAATAATTACTTGTTGAATTTTGGTTTTAAACCCCACATAACTAAAAGTAACTTGGTATGTATCTGCCACTAATTTATTAATTAGAAAAAGGCCTTTTTCATCACTTGCGGCACCACCAATGGTTCTACCGTCTTTTTTAATAGCAATACTTGCGCCTATTACTGGCTGTAAAGTTTCTTTTTCAAATACCTTACCGGAAAGCTGAAAGCCTTGACTGGAAGCATAGAAGGGTAGGGATAAAAAAAATCCAAAGGCTATGGAATAGATCGTTTTCAAATTCATGTACATAAATAGCATTCAAAGGTGCGAATTGTTTCGATGATTTCAAGATAAAAAGGTTTAAAGGTGAAATTTGAACTTGAATTTCAAAAAACTTCTCTAAGTTTGCACTGTCTTTAGGGGTGCCTACTTTGTACGAACAAAGGAAGCTGAGATCAAACCCTCGGAACCTGAACAGGATAATGCCTGCGAAGGAAAAAGAAAGCTTCAATAGTTAAACAGCGCTGTCTCTTTTGAGAGCTATTGTAGCACATTTTTGGGTGTATGCCTTTCCGGGTAAAACAACATTGATCAACAAGCTACCTCTGCTTGTTGTTTTTGTTTAAAATTTATCCGTAAAAATGAAAAAACAATTTTTAATGATTCCCTTGCTAGCTTGTTTTTCAAGTGGCCTATGGGCTCAATCCGACACCATTTCTAGTAACAAAAATTTACAAGATTTAGTAGTCTCTGCCATTCAGGCAAAACAAAAAACACCCATTACGTTTAGCGCGCTAGACAAAAAGCGTATTCAACAATTGTATTATGGTGCAGATATTCCAACGCTTTTGCAAGTTACACCTTCTGTAAATGCATACAGCGACAATGGAACGGGCATTGGTTATAGCTTTTTCCGTTTACGCGGAATGGACCAAACTCGTATCAATACAACTATAAATGGCATACCTGTGAATGACCCTGAAAACCAAGGTGTATTTTTCAATAATTTTGCAGACTTAGCTAGCAGCGCTGAGCAAATTCAAGTACAGCGTGGTATTGGTACTTCTACCAATGGTACTTCTGCATTTGGTGGCAGTGTAAACATTCAAACCAAACATTTATCAAATCAAGCGGGCGCACAAGTTTCATTGGGTATGGGTTCTTTTGGTTCAAGCCGAGTAACTGCCGAAGTACAAACAGGATTAATCAACAAACATTGGATGTTTTACGGAAGAATGGGTCAGGTAAAAACCAATGGATTCAGACAACATGCAGGCGCACAAGTGCAGTCGTATCATTTTAGCTTGGGCTACGTTAAAAACAAGTCGGTTCTTAAGTTTAATTTCTTTGGTGGAAATGCCCAAAGTAAATTGGCCTATTTGGGTTTAGATAAGGCTAATTTTGATGCAGATGCTACGCGTAATTCTTTTACCCATGGTGAGTCTGACGCGTTTAACCAATATTTTAATCAGGTACAATATAGCTATGATTTGGGTAAGGGTCAAAGTATAAGCGCCTCTGCCTATTTAGTTAATGGCTCAGCACCAAGGTTTCAGTTTTTGGCCGATTGGTATACTTTTGATGCCCTAAATATGGCAAATACGCCCTATTACTTAAATGCTCCTGGAGATACCATAGCTTCTCCTGGAAATGTGATGACCTCTTACCGCTTAAAGCAGCAATTTATGGGTGCATTTGCTAATTACCAACTTACGCGCGGCAAGCTAGATTTTGTAACAGGCATTCATGTAAATCAGTTCCAATCAGACCACTTTATGGAGGTAAATTGGGCCAATTCTATTCCTGCGGCATTTAAGCAAAATCATCAAGTATATTTTAATACGGGCTTTAAAAATGAAGCCAGTGTTTTTGCCAAAGTAAATTATGGTTTTACCGATAGATTCTCTGTTTTCTCTGATGTACAAGTAAGGCAATCTAGTTTTAGGTATGAGGGCCGAGATATGGAGTTTAGAAAAGAATTTGGTAAGGTGGAAGACATGCAGTGGTTATTTGTTAACCCCAGGGCAGGCGCTAGGTTCGGCCTGAACCGATTTGTTTCTTTTTATGCCATGGCAGGTATGAGCATGCGCGAACCAACCCGATTTGATTATTTGCAAGATGATTTTGCACCACGTGATATTAAGCAAAATGAAATTAAGCCAGAGCAGGTTGTAAATATAGAATTTGGTTCAGAGCTAAGCGGTTTTGTAACGGGTAAAATAAATGTGTATGCCATGGAGTTTCAGAACCAAATTGTGGGCACAGGCGCACTCAATAATTTTGGTTACCCAATTACAGGAAATGTGGGCAGAAGCTTTCGCCGTGGAATAGAAATAG
Source organism: Bacteroidota bacterium (assembly GCA_947459415.1). GTDB lineage: Bacteria > Bacteroidota > Bacteroidia > UKL13-3 > UKL13-3 > B1. The sequence continues at coordinate 7,790 of CANHDN010000033.1, read as the reverse complement.
ACCTTAAAAGGCAACTAGGAAATTACCTAAACATTTGGGTAAGTTCTGCCATTAGCAGTAACAAGGCGGAACAATTTACACAAACCTATACAGATGAAGCTACCCAATTACCCCTTACACTAACTTATAATAATACACCACTAGCATTTAGCCCGAACCAAATACATAACCTAGGTATAGAAACAAACCTTTGGAAAAAGCGTATTTCTGCTGGGCTATCATACAGATACGTAGGCCTTCAATACTTAGACAATACAGGTAATAAAGAATTATCCCTACCTGCTTTTCAATTACTAGACATGCAAGTAGCAGTAAACCCTAGTAGTTTAAATATAAAAGGCTTACCACAAATTGCCCTCCGGGTAAATAATATATTAGATACGAAATATGCGCCATCTGGAAGTTTGGGTGGATTTAATACCATCAGTAATGGCTCGCAAAGAGGACAATTTGCGCTATTTCTACCAAATGCAGGAATCAATTATTTTTGCACAGCTACCTGGACATTTTAAGAATTCAAACAAGAGGAGAAAATATTGTTTTTCTCCTCTTGTAAGTTAAATACCTTAAAGCCCTAAAGTTAATCTTAAGCTTTTAATGGGATTGTTTGAAACATCAATTTTTTTCAAAATATCTATGGCAGCATACCGCTGTTTTGCATTAATCTCAATTAAACCTTTCAATATTTTTACGGCATTTTCTTGATCCCCTTTTTTCAAATAAGCTAATGCCAAATACCATTTACTGAGTTGAATCAATTCAAACTTATTAAACAATTTAGCTGATTCATCAAAATGCAAAATGGCCAAATTAGAAAAGTCTGATTTGAGATAACAATACCCCAAATATAAATTATACATGGCCTCATCTTTGTCTTTGGGCTCAAAATGTTGAAAGGCTTCTATTGCTAATTGATACTCGCCCTTCACATATAATTTCATCGCTTGGGCCTCTAAACTAATGGTATCAATAAAGGCAGTATCTGTAGTCCAATAATCCATGCAGGGTTTGACATGCGCATTAGACAACTCTAACATCTCATCTTCAGGAGATTTCACAGATTCTGTAATAATCCATGACCCCAAAAAGGAGGTGATAACCATTGTTAATATGCTAATTATTTTTATCAAACGTCAGAATTTAGAACATCGAAAATAAGTTACTCAAAATGATTGTTTCCATAATTTACACCAATTAACCCATTTTCAAGATTAATGGGGGATTAGCTATTTTTTGTGTGGATTTTATTCTTTTCTAAGATAATTCTCAATAAATGCTATTTAAACAGCAAATACCGCCATCAATTTTAAACTAAATTTATACACAAAATTACGTATCGCGTTTTTCAACTTGTTTGATAGGTAGAAATGCACCTACATTTGCATAATTTATACCAACAACAAACAACCTCATGCCAAAAGACAGTAGCATACACTCAGTTCTCATTATTGGGAGCGGACCCATCGTAATAGGACAAGCCTGCGAATTTGATTATAGCGGAAGCCAAGCCGCTCGCTCCCTGAAAGAAGAAGGGATTAAAGTGATACTTATCAATAGCAATCCGGCTACCATTATGACTGATCCTGTTACTGCTGATCATGTGTATTTGTTGCCGCTCGTTCCAGATTCCATTGAGAAGATTTTACAAGAGCACCAAATAGATGCTGTACTGCCAACCATGGGCGGTCAAACGGCTTTAAATCTTGCCATAGAGTGCGATGAAATGGGCTTATGGAAGAATTACAATGTACGCATGATTGGGGTAGATATTGCTGCCATTGATACTACCGAAAATAGAGAAAAATTCCGCCAAAAAATGATTGATATTGGCGTACCTGTTGCAGATTCTAAGGTAGCTAACTCATTTTTGGAAGGTAAAGAAATTGCTCAAAGAATTGGATTCCCATTAGTTATTCGCCCAAGTTATACACTTGGAGGTTCTGGTGGAGGTTTTGTTTGGGTAAAAGAAGAATTAGATGCTGCCTTACAACGTGGTTTATCTGCCTCGCCTACGCATGAAGTATTAGTAGAAAAAGCAGTATTTGGATGGAAGGAATATGAATTAGAATTGTTGCGTGATCAAAACGATAGCGTTGCCATTATCTGTACCATAGAAAACTTCGACCCAATGGGAATACATACCGGAGATTCTATCACAGTTGCACCAGCCATGACATTAAGCGATACCGTTTTTCAACGCATGCGCACCATGGCCATTCATATGATGCGATCTATTGGCAATTTTGCAGGCGGATGTAATGTGCAATTTGCTGTGAACCCAGAGGATGAAGCCATCATCTCTGTTGAAATTAACCCACGGGTTTCTCGTTCCTCTGCATTGGCAAGTAAAGCCACTGGTTACCCTATTGCTAAAATTGCAGCTAAGTTAGCTATTGGTTACCATTTAGATGAGTTAAAAAACCCTGTGACGAAAACTACATCTGCTTATTTTGAGCCAGCAATCGACTACGTAATTGTAAAAATTCCTCGTTGGAACTTTGATAAATTTAAAGGGTCAAACAAAACCCTTGGACTTCAAATGAAATCTGTAGGTGAGGTAATGGGAATTGGAAGAACTTTTATAGAAGCGCTTCAAAAAGCTACCCAAAGTTTAGAAATTAAACGCAATGGATTAGGCGCAGATGGTTACCAACAAAGACGTTTAGAAGATATTGTGGAGAAATTGAAAAACCCTAGTTGGGACAGAATTTTCGCAGTAAAAGACGCGCTTAGTTTAGGAATGCCAATCTCTTCATTAGAGAAAATTACCCGCATAGATCGTTGGTTCTTAACTCAAATTAACGATATGGTTCGCTTAGAAAGTGACACCAAAAGATTTAACCTGCAAACGCTGCCAAAAGAAATGATGGTAGAGCTAAAACAAAAAGGTTACAGTGATATTCAAATTGCCTATTTATTAGGCGGGGACACAACAGAAGATGAGGTTTGGGACTTGCGAAAATCTATGGGAATTCATCGCATCTATAAAATGGTAGATACTTGTGCTGCAGAGTTTCCATCGCCAACCAATTATTTTTATTCTAGCTTCGATGGAGAGAATGAAAGTATTCCTAGTAAGCGTCAAAAAGTTATTGTACTTGGATCTGGCCCGAACCGAATTGGACAAGGAATTGAATTTGATTATAGCTGTGTTCATGGGTTATTGGCTTCGAAAGAATCTGGTTTTGAAGCCATCATGATCAACTGTAATCCAGAAACAGTGAGTACAGATTTTGACATGGCAGATAAGCTATATTTTGAACCTGTATTTTGGGAAGCCTTGCGTGAAATTGTAGAATTAGAAAAACCACTGGGTGTAATTGTGCAATTAGGTGGTCAAACAGCTTTAAAATTAGCTAGAAAGTTAGAAGCAATGGGTGTTAAAATTATTGGTACTAGTTTTGCCAATATGGACATTTCTGAAGATCGCGGTAGCTTCTCAGACTTGCTCAAAGAATTGGATATTCCATACCCAAATTACGGAGTAGCCGAAGATGCAGATGAAGCCATTGTAGTGGCAAACCGTGTTGGCTATCCGGTGTTGGTAAGACCTAGTTATGTTTTAGGCGGACAAGGAATGAAAATTGTTATTAATGATGATGAATTAGAACAAGCAGTAATTGAATTGCTAGGAGACTTACCTGGAAACCGAGTTCTCATTGATCACTTTTTAGACAGAGCAGAAGAAGCAGAAATAGACCTCATTTGTGACGGCGAAGATGCCCATGTAATTGGAATGATGGAGCATATTGAACCAGCAGGTATACATAGTGGTGATAGTAGTGCTGTTTTACCACCTTTTGGTTTAAGCCAAAAAGTACAAGATACCATGGAAGAATATGCCAGAAAATTGGCAATAAAGATGAACATTTCTGGTTTATTAAATATTCAATTTGCCATCAAAAATGAAAAGGTATATGTAATTGAGGCAAACCCAAGAGCCAGTAGAACTGTTCCTTTTATTGCTAAAGCTTATCAGATTCCATACATCAATATTGCAACCAAAATTATGTTGGGCGTTAACAAACTCAGCGATTTTACCTTTGAACGCAAATTGGTAGGATATGCCATTAAAGAACCCGTATTTTCTTTCGAAAAATTCCCCGATGTAAATAAAGAATTAGGACCAGAAATGAAATCTACGGGTGAGGCAATCAGATTTATTAAAGATTTACAAGACCCACACTTTAGAACTTTATACAAAGAGAAAAGTATGTACTTAAGCAAGTAATACTTTATTCGAATAAATGTTCAGGTTCAATAACTTTAAACACCAATTTATTGGTTCCAAAAAAGTTTAGAAAAATATTAATGAAAATGGCCAAGATATTGGAAACCAATGGGCCATTTTCATTTAAATAAACTGATATAAATGCTAAGTCAAGATCTCTCGCTATGGAAGCAAACCACTGATTGGGATGCAACATATGATCGAAGACAAAATTAACAAGCAAGTATACAATAAAGGTTACCGCATAAACCATGATATACTTTAGCAAATATTTCTCGTCTTCCTCCGTTTGGTCTATGTAGGTCCAAAATTTATTTAAGGTAAAGCCTACAAAAAAACCCATGATATAACCAATGGCCTTAGAAACCAGATTTAATGCCGGATATTGAAGAGAAATCAACCAAAAAACACCCAAACTAACGCCAGCACTTGTAGCGCCAACAATGCCAAACTTTAAAAATTTTCGTATGGTTGGATATTGCCTTATCCATACCCTGAACTTTTGTATTTGATGCATTACCATAAAGTGTCAAAAATAGTTGTTTTTGAACGCATAAAATTAAACAGAACAAAAAATATTCTTTAAATTTACTTAATACGAGATCAGCCCTTTGTCTGCAAAGCTAAAATATCCTTTGTTTCCTATAATGATATGATCGCTAATTATAATATCTAAAAAACGGGCTCCATCAGTCAATTTTTTAGTAATATTAATGTCTTGCACACTGGGTTGGAGGTTCCCAGATGGATGGTTATGACACAGGATAATGCTACTCGCCAATTGGTCTAAAGCCAATTTAAAAATTATTTTTGGGTCTACAACTGTGCCTGCAACACCGCCTACACTTACACGTTTTTTACCTAATACTATGTTATTTCGATTCAGTAAAAGTATCCAAAATTCTTCATGACGATAATCTTCCATAAATGGTTCAAAATAATTGTAAGCATCTCTGCTACACAAAATTTTAGTGATTTTTCTGGCTTTTTCTTCTCGCTTTCTTCTACCAAGTTCCAATGCAGCGTTCAGAATGATGGCTTTAGCACTACCAATACCATAAATACTAGTAAGTTCTGAAAGTGTCATCCTGCTGAGTTCACTCAAATTATGATTTGCACGATTAAAAACTTCATAACCTAGCTGAAGTGCAGAAGCTTGCTTGTTTCCGCTGCCAATTAAAATGGCTAGTAACTCCACAACACTTAAGCTTGAAGCGCCATTTGCAAGCATTTTTTCTCTAGGCCTATCATCTTCAGCCAATTGCTTAATTCCAAAAATGGGGGTACTGTTTGTTTGTTCCATCTTTCAAATGTATCTGTCTCCTTCCAAAGTGACAAGGAAGCATGCAACTGAAATCAGGGAATTAAGATAAACGAAAAAAGCCGCCTTTGGGGCAGCTTTTTTACAATATACTGTTGTAATAAATTATTTCTTAGTGCTAGTTTTCTTAGCAGCAGCCTTTGGAGCAGCTTTCTTTTTAGCTTCTACAACTGTGCCAACTTTAGCAACAACTTTAGCTAATTTAGATTTTTGATTAGCTGCCTTATTCTTGTGAATAATGCTACGCTTAGCTAATTTATCTAACATAGAACTTACTTCTTTTAGTAAAGTTTCTGCCTCACTTTTAACAGTGGTTTCGCGTAAGCGCTTAGCTAAAGTACGTGTAGTTTTAGCTTGGTAACGGTTACGTAAACGCTTGGTAGCGCTATTTCTAATTCTCTTTTTTGCTGAACTATGGTTTGCCATTTTCTAATTACTTTTCTTTTTCAATGCCCTTTTACCTTCTTAAAGGGAGGGCAAATATAGGCTTTTGTAAATAAAATCAAAAGCCCAAATAAAAATTATCCTCAAACTGAGAAACTTTCACCGCAACTACATGTACGTGAGGCATTTGGATTGTTGAAAGTAAATCCTTTACCATTGAGGCCATCTGTGAAATCTAATTCGGTTCCAAACAAGTAAAGCACTGAGCGTTTGTCAGTTACCACCTTAACTCCATTATCATCAAAAATTTCGTCGCCAGTTTTAGATTGGTTATCAAAATCTAATTTATAAGACAAACCAGAGCATCCTCCACTTTCAACTCCTACTCTTAAAAAATAGGAACTGTCGTATTGTTGTTCGCTCATTAATTGAGCTATTCTGTTTTTTGCTTTTTCGCTTACCGTAATCATATTGTCTATTTATTAGGTTTACAAAAATACGAGATAATTTAATATCCCATGCTAATCACTCGATTGTTTTTGTTTAAATTTGACACAAATAAAAAGTTATGGTAAATCATATTCATACAATAGCAATAGCTGGAGCAGGAACGATGGGTAGCGGAATTGCTCAGGTAACTGCCACTGCAGGATTTAAAACCATTTTATTTGATATCGACCCAAAAATGCTTCAGAAAGCGGAGATGGGAATCAAAAACTCTTTAGATTTTTTAGAAAGCAAGGGGAAAATAACTTCTTCAGAACGTCAATCCATTTTAGAAAAAATTTCATTTACCCATCAATTGGCTGACTTAAAAGCAGATTTAATTATAGAGGCCATTTTAGAAAAGTTAGAAATTAAACATCAGTTTTTCCAACAAGTTGCTGAAATAAATAAGCCAGATTGCATCCTAGCAAGCAATACATCCTCTATTCCTATTACACAAATAGCCGCCAAAGTGCCCAACCCTGAACGTTTTTTAGGAATACATTTTTTTAATCCTGCACCCATTATGAAATTGGTTGAAATAATTAGTGGTGTTCAAACTAATGCGGCCATTGCACAAAGCTGCAAAGAGTTCATTGAAAGCATGGGAAAAACATGTGTAATGGCTAAAGATGCTCCTGGTTTCATCGTTAACAGAGTTGCCAGGCATTATTATGTAGAAGGCTTAAAAGCATTAGAAGAAAAAGTAGCCGATTTTGAAACCATTGATGCGCTCATGGAAAGTACTGGCTTTAAAATGGGTCCATTTAAGTTAATGGATTTAATAGGAGTTGATACCAATTTTTCTGTAACCAGCAGCATGTATCAACTCTTTCATCAAGATGGAAAGTTTAGACCAAGTAGAATTCAGCAGCAATTAGTAGATGCTGGTTTTCATGGTAAAAAAACCAAACGAGGTTTTTATGAATATTCTTAAATCCGAACTCATTATAAAATTGGCTGAAGTATCAGATTTACCTGGCATTACCACCATTTATAATGAGGCTATTTTAAACGGCACCGCCACTTTTGATACCGAACTTAAAACCATAGCAGATCGAACTGTGTGGCTAAAGCAACATGCAGGTAAATACCCTGTTTGGGCAGCTTATTATAAGAACGAATTAGTGGCTTGGTGCTCACTTACCCAATACAGCGACAGAGCAGCGTATGCCGGAACTGCTGAGGTTTCTGTGTATGTACATCACCTGTTTAGAGGACGAGGACTAGGAAATATTTTAGTAGCACATTTAGTAGACCAAGCCAAACAATTACAATTACATTGCCTACTAGCCAGAATTACAGAAGGCAATGATACAAGTATCAAACTACATCAAAAATATGGATTTACAGTGGTGGGTATTATGA
>CANHDN010000032.1 GCA_947459415.1 Bacteroidota bacterium | reverse complement strand
GGCCAGTTTGGGTGTAAATGCTAATTATTTATTTGGCGAAAATACCAATACCACTCAATTGCTTATTCCACCGGGTTATAGAATGTTTAATACCAATGAAGACAAACGTACTTATATAAATGGCTGGGTGTACGACATAGGACTTCAATTGCATGATACTTTTACCCGTGTTGTTAAAAATGAATTGCGTGAATATGAGTGGATCATAGGTGGAACCATTTCACCATTATCTCAATTAAATGCAGAACAAAGTTACTTGCTACGCAGCATGCCTATTGGTAGTACAGGAGGTTCACGTGATACTATTTATTCTGAAACAGGTGTGTTAGGGACTGTGGTAATGCCATTATCTTGGAAAGCAGGATTGAGCTTTGCCAGAAAAGATGTTTGGTTATTGGCTGCAGATGTGCGTGGCACACAATGGTCAGATTACAGAAGTTTTGGTGCTACAGACTCTTTAAGAAATAGTCTAGGAGCTAGTTTGGGTGGCAGTTATATTCCTAATCATAAAGGTAAAAGTTTCTTGTCACGCGTAGAATATAGAGCAGGAGTTAGGTATGAGCAAAGTAATTTATCTGTTCGTGGTACTGGGGTTGATGTACTTTCCTTAAATGTTGGAATGGGTTTACCAATGGCTAAAAGTAAATCTAAAGTGAATATTGGAGCAGAATGGCAACAACGTGGCACCACAGAGAATGGCTTGGTTCAAGAAAACTACATTAGAATTTACATTGGTGTAAGTTTTGCCGATAAATGGTTTTATAGGTACCGATATGATTAAACAGGTTTTTATTGCTGGGCTGCTTGCTACTTTTTTCTTATTTGCTTGCGCTAATAAGGATATGGATAAAATTAAAGTGATTACCCAACAAGTAGACTTGCCCGTAGAAATTGGGAGTAATGTAAGTATAAGCTATACCGATAGTGGATTTCAAAAGGCTAAATTGTTTGCCCCTTTGCTTGAAAGATATGCCACTGAAACCCGATCTGAAACTGAGATGAGAAAAGGGATTACAGCCTATTTTTATAATAGAGAAGGCAAGGTAAATAGCTATATTAAAAGTAAATATGCCATAAGAAATGAACGTGAAAGAACGATTACTGCCCGTAAAGAGGTTCAAGTAGTCAATAATAAAGGAGATACTTTGCGCACAGAAGAATTAATTTGGGATGAAAAAACAGATAAAATTTATTCTGATAAGCCTGTTAGAATCACTACACCAGATAAAATTATAATGGGAACTGGAATGGTTTCAAACGCGGCCTTTACGCAGTTTAGGGTATTAAATATTAGTGGTATAATTAGCTTGAACCAATAATGGATAAATGGATCGTACGTAACTGGCTTATTTTAGCAATCAGCTCTTTTGTAGTAGGCTTTATAGTTGCCATACTAGATGATTTTATTGCTGGTAAGGCATATATGTTTTTTATCTTGTCGGTAATATTCACCATTACTTGGCTTAAAAAAAGCAACAAGATTTAAGGAATACTCAATAAAGATTTTCTTTCTGCTGCGCGTTTAATGGTCATTAAGCCTTCCTCAAAAGCTATCTCAGAATTTTCTATGCGCGTAGGTAGCATAAACCTGAATATTGGATTGAACCCCACATCGCCTTCATCTACCCAACTCAATTGAGTTTTACCATCCATAGGTTTAAAATAAAAAGTTTGATTGATATTCATAAAACCCTGGTCTAAGGATAGGTTAAATTTTATTTTTTCATTGGCAATGTTTTCTATGATTCTAAACCTACCTACACCTATTAAATCGCCTTTAAAGTATTGTGCTGCACCTGTACCTGTTTTATGTTGAGAGTAGAAAAAACTCATGGTACTGTCTAAATTTTTATTCCATGGGCTCCATTCTTGCCAATTTTCTATTTGATTTAGGTAGGCATAAGTTTCTTGAACCGGTAAGTTTATGACAGCAGACCTTTCAATTTTATACTGCCTTGGAAAAAATAAAGACACTAAAAATACAAGGGCAAAAAAGCCCATGATTCCGGCGAATATTTTAAATAATTTCATGGTTCAATTCTATTAGGTTCAGCCTAGATTGCAAAGGCTTTATCTATAATTGCCAATTGTTCTGCCGCATGAACTTTACTATACCCAGTTGCTGGCGAAGCACTCGATTCTCTTGAAATACGCTTTAACCTTAAGTTAGCATCCCAACGTAATAAATGCATCCAAGCACCCATGTTTTTTGGCTCTTCTTGAACCCAACAATGTTCTGCACCTTCATATTTTTTATACAAGGCATCTAATTGTTCAGTTGGCATTGGGTATAATTGCTCTAAACGAACAATGGCTATATCGCTGCGTTTTTCTGCCAATTGGCGTTCCAATAATTCATAATAGATTTTACCACTACAAATTAATACACGTTTTACTTTCTTGGCATCTGCACTTGGGTCGTCTATTAATTCTTGAAAGGTATGATGCGTAAAATCTTCTATTTTACTCACACAAGCTGGATGCCTTAACAAGCTTTTTGGTGTCATTACAACTAATGGCAATCTGTGATCTGCACGCTTTAATTGCCTGCGAAGTGCATGAAAATAATTGGCAGGCGAAGTAATATTACAAACTTGCATATTCCAGTTAGCGCACAACTGTAAAAACCTTTCTAATCGGGCAGATGAATGCTCAGGTCCCTGACCTTCATACCCATGAGGTAACAAAAGGGTAAGGCCGCTAAAAGTTTTCCATTTGGTGGCCGCACTGGCAATATATTGATCGATCACAATTTGAGCACCGTTTGCAAAGTCTCCAAATTGGGCCTCCCAAATGGTTAGGTCATTTGGTCTTACCATGCTGTATCCATATTCAAAACCAAGCACGGCATACTCACTCAGTAAAGAGTTATGAAAATTTACATTCGCTTTTTTGTTTGATCCTAAGCCTTCAAAAATATTATAAGCTTTATCTGAATCTTCTTCTCTTAAAATGGCGTGTCTGTGGCTAAAAGTTCCGCGCTCGCAATCTTGACCTGTCATACGAACATGGTGCCCCTCATTGCTCAAACTAGCATATGCTAATAATTCACCCATTGCCCAATCAAAGTTATTGTTGGCAATCATTGCCTTGCGATCGTTCATGAGTTTGGTTATTTTGCTAAATGCCTTAAAATTAGCTGGCAACGAAGTAAGTTGCTCTGCCAAAGTAGTAAGTACTTCTTTGCTAACAGCTGTTTTTGGAGATTGATGAAAGTCTCCTTCTGCAGCAGGTCTAAAACCTTCCCAAATATCTTTTAAAAAGTTCTTCACTTTGGTTGGTTTGGCAGTTTTAGATTTTTCGAGTTTTTCTTGTAGTAAACTTCTAAATCCTTTTTCCATTTCTTTGGCCAATTCAGCTTCTACACTGCCTGCAGCCAATAGTTTTTGATTATAAATTTCTCTAGGATTTTGATGTGTTGAAATGGCCTTATACAATACAGGTTGGGTAAAACGTGGCTCATCCCCTTCATTATGTCCGTATTTTCTATAACCTAATAAATCTATGAATACATCACTATTAAATTCTTGGCGGTATTCCATGGCTAATTTAATAGTATATACAACTGCTTCTACATCATCTGCGTTTACATGAAAAACTGGGCTTAATGTAGTTTTGGCCACATCGGTACAATAGGTTGATGTTCTGGCATCTGTATAATTGGTGGTAAAACCAATTTGATTATTGGCCACAATATGTATGCAACCACCTACTGAATAGGCTGGCAAACCGGCCATTTGCAATACCTCATAAACAATTCCTTGTCCGGCAACAGATGCATCACCATGAATTAAAATGGGTGCCACCTTATCAATATCATGTTGATGTGCAAATTCTAATTTTGCGCGGGTAATTCCTTTTACAACTGGGTTTACCGTTTCTAAATGAGAAGGATTTGGACTTAAGCTTAAACGTACTTTTTTACCTGTATTTGTGTTTATTTCGCTAGAGTATCCCATGTGATATTTTACATCCCCTTCAAAAATACCTTCATCTTCGGCCGATTTTCCTTCAAATTCCTTGAAAATTTCGTCGTAGGTTTTATTTAAAATATTAGCTAACACATTTAATCTTCCTCGGTGAGCCATACCTAAAACAAACTCTTCAACACCCATATCTGCACCATATTGAATTACAAATTCAAGTGCTGGAATTAAGGTTTCTAAACCTTCTAAGCTAAAACGTTTTTGCCCTACGAATTTAGTATGTAAAAAATTTTCAAAAACGGTAGCTTGGTTTAGTTTGCTTAGTATGTGGCGTTTTTCATCCATACTTAATTGGGGAGTATTTTTAGTACCCTCCATTTTCTGTTTGAGCCAAGCTAGTTTTTGTGGTTCGCGAACAAACATAAATTCTGCCCCAATACTCTGGCAATAGGTTTGTTCTAAATGGTTTATAATATCTTTTAGTTTGGCTGATCCTAGACCTAATTCGGCTCCTGCAGTAAATGACTTTTCCAAGTCTGCAGTTTGTAAGCCAAAATTTTCGATGGCTAATGAAGGAGCATATTGCCTGCGGTTTCTTACAGGATTGGTTTTGGTAAATAAATGCCCACGGGTGCGATATCCTTGAATTAAGTTTAATACATTTATTTCTTTGAGTGCGTCTTCGGAAATAGCATTATTTTTCCCTTTAGCAAATTGCTGGTTGTACCCAAAGTCAAAGCCTTCAAAGAATTTCTGCCAACCATAATCAACAGATTCTGGATTTTGCAGGTATTGTTGATGTAGGTTGTCTATTGCCGATACATCGGCATTTGAAACATAAGAAAATGTATCCATACGGTGGCACTAAAATTTGCCACGAATATAATATAAACTAGCTGGTAAAAATGGTAAAAAATAAGGAAAATGGAGCCTTTTTATTGATTTGATAACCAGCTGCTAATGTCATTAATTATATTTTCAGGGATATTGCTTTTCAAATAATATTCACTGTAGGTAGATTGTGCATCGCCCGGATAAAACAAATGATTGAGTCTTGGATATAGTTTAACAGTGGCTTTTTTATTTTTTTCTAAGGTTCTTTTCCATAATTCATAATTTTCTAGGTTTGCCTGATAATCTCTTTCACCGTGCATCACAAATTGTGGTTTGTTTAGTTTTTTTGAGATGTCTAAATGCGGATATTGGTTCAGCCAGATCCAATAAGTTGCTTGCACATCATAGGGCATCAGATGATGCTCTGTGAGTGGATTCAATTTTTTGTCCATGCTTCTAATCGCATTTTTTGTTTGCGTATCATATTCTCCTTTTTTTTCTGGAGTTACTTTGCTTAAATACTTGTATTGATCTATCATCATTTCTTGGGTTCTTTTGGCATTTGCACCCATCATAATAATACCTGCTATTTCATTTCGTTCTTTTGCAACTAGAGGGGCAAGCATACCTCCTTGTCCATGGCCCAAAATGAATATTTTTTCTGGGTTAATTTCTGGCAATGTTTTAAGAGAGTCTATGATTTTGTATAAATCATCCAATAAGTCTTCACGTGGGGTAAATTTTTCATAAGCAGCCTTGTCTTTAAGCAAGAAAATGCCATAATTATTCGAGCGTTTTTCGTACCTAAAGACGGCGAATCCTTTGCTTGCAATTCCCCAAGCAAGATCTTTGTATGGCTTATTTTCCTCATAGGATCCATCTTTATCTGTGGGGCCGGCTTCAGGTAAAATAATGACAAGCGGTTTTTTACCTGGTGTGTTAGAAATAGATAAAATGCCGGGTAAATCATACATTCCATTAACTACAGTAATTTTACTTTCAAGAAACTTGCTCACATCGCAATAATCGGGTGCCACATAAATTTTATGCGCAGCCATAAATGAAATATAGATGATCTTACCTGAGCTGTTAAAACTAATATTGAAAATATATGGTAAGAACTCGAATTGAAGCTTGAAGGCTATAAAATGGTAGTAAGGACTTACCTCATAATTGACTGGTTTTGCGTGCTGAAATTGCCCGTATGTTCCTAAGAGTTCTGCCCAGTCTTTCTCCAAAACATAGGAAGGATAACTGCTTTGATAGATAGAATCTACTTGTTTGCTAATCTTATCAAATTGTTTGGAGGCAAATAGTTGCACTATTTCATATCCCTTAGCCTCAGTTTCTTTGTAGCTAAATGCAGCAGATTGGTTTAAACCAATAATGGATATACAGAAAAGTGCGATGATTATTTTTTTCATGATTAGGCAAATTTAGCCTATCAATTATAAATAATTATTTAATAAATCAGTTTCACAAACTTTTCGATATATTTTATGCTGAATGGCATCTGGTAAGATTTGCATGTGGCGTAAATGATGTGTATCAGACCCAATTAAATCTATTAAATTATTTATTACTAAATATTCTGCTGCTTCAGCCACAGGCTTAGAATAGTAGCCTAAAACACTCAACATATTTAACTGCATAAGCACACCGCGCTCCTTTAATTCATGGTATTTTTCTTTGTTATTGGCATAGTACAAATATCTTTCTGGATGAGCCAATACAGGAATATAACCAGCAATTTGTAATTCAAAAAGACAATTGCTTAGGTTTGGAGGTTCAGTCATAAATGGCAATTCTATCAAGATGTGTTTTTGATCTTTTCCAAAGGTGAGTAAATTGCCAGCTGCTATTTTTTTTTCAAATCCATCATCTATCATGTATTCAGCTGCGGCATCAAATTCTAATTGAATATTTTCTTGAACCAATCGCTCCCTAATTTGATCTCGCAGCGGATAGATATTCTCTTTACTATTTTTATAAAAATCACTCATTACATGCGGCGTGGTAATCACTTTTCGCATGCCCAGTTTTTCAAAATGCCTTAATAATTCTATACTTTGATCAATGGTTTCACAGCCATCATCAACTCCAAAAATTAGGTGAGAATGGAATTCAACCTGAATAGGATTTGTAAAAGGAATACCCTTGTTTTCGGGTATTCCCTTTGATCCAAATATTTTATTAAATATAGACAATTTATGCGTTTTCTAAATATGATTTTAAAGAGGCAATGTTTGGAACATTTAATGAATCTACTCTTTTTGCATCTGCTACTAGTAAGCTAATCCAATCTAATCTGTGAATGGTTTGATATACGCTCGAAATATTAAAGTGTGCAACGCCCATTTCAACAATTTTATGATTTTCTACTTCTAGTAAACCCACTAAAAAGTCGAATCGAGCAGTTACTCTGCTATTAGCATGAGAGTCTAGAAAGAAGAAAACAGTATCTAGTGTTCCGTAATAACTTTCTATTACATTATGATTATGCTCTGGTAACACATGCGTGAAACATTCATGTTTTGCATTTTCTTGAACTTGTTGTGCAAATCGAGTAGCAACACTTTCAAAGGGTCCGTCACTTAATACTACAAATTTCGATTTAGCCTTAGATTGAATGGCATTAAAAATTACTTCTGCATCTTGATGGTATTGGCTGCAATCTTCAAAAAGTGAAGCAACTGATTTTAGTTCTTCACTTTTAGAGCTTCCCATTAAATCACCAAAAATTTGAATGAGGTAGGTTAATGAAAATCCAAGAGCCATGCGAGGTTGAAAGCCAGGTTCTATAAAATAAGTTTTTAAGTTATTTTCTTTGGCAAGTTCACCTAATTTACCGCCACTGGTTAAAATAATCATTTGACTGCCTCGTTTTTTTACCTCATCAAACATGGCAAGTGTTTCTTCTGTATTTCCGCTGTATGATCCAAGAATTACTAAGGTTTTTTCATTTACGTAGGCTGGTAAGGTATAGTCTGCAACTACTTCAATGGGTAAAGGGAAATCGTTTGAAAATAGATTCTTTACTAATCTGCCTCCAATACCACTACCTCCAAGTCCTCCAATAAGAACATGATTAAACTGTGTGCAGTTTAATCCATGAGAACTATAGTTGTTAATGGCAAAATTTATTTGATAGTTAAATTTTTTTAAAGCTTCGTGTTGTATATTCATGGTTTTTGTATGTTAGTTTTGGGTTTTAAGTGTTAAGTTTTAAGTGTTAAGTTACTTTTTTTTTATCTGAATCAACTAAACTCATATCTCATCATTCATAACTCATCATTACTTAAGCAAATTCATCAGGTAAAGACCATATCCGCTTTTTAAGTATTTTTTAGCTTCGCGTTCAAGGCCCGCTTTATCTAGCCAGCCCATTCTGTAAGCTACCTCTTCAATGCAACCAATTTTCCAGCCTTGTCTGTCTTCAATCACCTGAACAAATTGGCCGGCTTGCATTAAAGATTCAAATGTTCCAGTGTCTAGCCATGCGGTTCCGCGTTGTAATACCCCTACCTTTAATTTGCCTGCCTCTAAGTATACTTTATTGACATCTGTAATTTCTAACTCACCCCTAGGTGAAGGTTTAATATTTGCAGCAATTTCTACGATAGAATTATCATAAAAATACAAGCCTGGTACAGCATAATTAGATTTAGGTTGCAAAGGCTTTTCCTCAATACTTAATGCCTTCATGTTTTCATCAAACTCAACTACACCATAGCGCTCTGGGTCGTTAACATGGTAAGCAAATACCACACCTCCTTCAGGGTTGTTATTGCTTTGCAATAATTGGCTCAAACCGGCCGCATAAAAAATGTTATCACCCAAAACCAAAGCTACTTTGTCTGACCCAATGAAATCTGCTCCAATAATAAATGCTTGGGCTAATCCATCTGGAGAAGGCTGTTCTGCATACTCAAACCTGCATCCAATTTGAGAGCCATCTCCTAATAGTTTTTTAAAACCTGGTAAGTCGTGTGGTGTTGAAATAATTAAAATTTCTCTTATTCCAGCCAACATTAATGTGCTTAGCGGATAATAAATCATTGGTTTATCATAAACAGGCATTAACTGTTTACTTACCGCAATGGTTAATGGATGTAAGCGCGTGCCACTTCCTCCTGCTAAAATTATTCCTTTCATCTTTTCTTATTTCATTTAATGATTAATAGTATACAGATAATATTTATCTTTCTGCGTACATGGTATCATAATATTTTGCATAATCTCCACTCGTTACCTCATCCATCCACTGTTGATTTTCTAAGTACCAATTGATGGTTTTTTCTATTCCTTCCTCAAATTGTAAACTTGGTTCCCAGCCTAATTCTTTCATTATTTTATTAGCATCAATGGCATAACGTAAATCGTGCCCTGCTCTATCGGTGACATAGGTTATTAGTTTTTCTGATTCGCCTGCTTTTCTGCCTAACAATCTATCTGCTGTTTTGCAAATTACTTTTATTAAATCAATATTGGTCCACTCATTAAAGCCACCAATATTATAAGTTTCACCATTTTTACCTTTATGAAATACATCATCTATGGCGCGTGCATGGTCTACCACATATAACCAATCTCTTACGTTTTCACCTTTTCCGTATACAGGTAGTGGTTTATTATTTCTAATATTATTTATAAACAAAGGAATTAGTTTTTCTGGGAATTGGTTCGGACCATAATTATTAGAACAATTACTAATTACTACAGGAATTTTATAGGTATTGTGATAAGCCCTCACAAAGTGATCAGAGCTGGCTTTACTAGCAGAATATGGTGATTGTGGGTCGTATGGGGTGTCTTCATAAAAGAAACCGCCATCGTGCAAGCTTCCATATACCTCATCGGTAGAAACATGGTAAAAACGCTTACCTTCCATATTGCCTTTCCAACATTCTTTGGCAGCATTTAATAGGTTTACAGTACCTACCACATTGGTCATTACAAATTCTAATGGATTACTAATACTGCGGTCTACATGACTTTCTGCGGCTAGGTGAATCACAGCGTCAAATTGATGTGTGGTAAACAAGTCTGTTAATGCAGCTGCATTAACCAAATCTATTTTATGAAAATGGTAGTTGGGTGCTTTTTCAATATCAGTTATATTTTTCAAATTGCCTGCATAGGTTAACATATCTAAATTATGTATTTGGTAATTTGGATATTTGTTAACAAACAATCGAACCACGTGCGATCCGATAAATCCGGCACCTCCGGTAATTAATACTTTTTTATTCATGCTTCTAAACGCTTAATTTAATGTATTACTTGCAATGGCCTTTTCCCATTTCCATGCACTTAACATACACTCCTCTAAAGTTTTTTTAGTTTTCCAGCCCAATTCATTAGCTGCTTTTTCGCAAGCGGCATATACTTGAACCACATCTCCTGCTCTGCGCGGGCCAATTTGGTAATTTAGTTTCACGCCGCAAACTGCTTCAAAAGTTTGAATTACTTCTAATACAGAATTCCCTCTGCCTGTCCCCAAATTAAATACCGAGAAAGAATCTGTATATTTCTTCTGTGTTAAGAAGTCTATGGCAGCAACATGTGCTAATGCTAAATCTACCACATGTATATAGTCTCTGATACAAGTTCCATCTGGTGTGGGATAATCATTGCCAAATACAGTCAAAATCTCTCTTTTACCTATAGCTGTTTGAGTGATAAAGGGAACTAAATTATTGGGGATTCCTATTGGCAATTCTCCAATCAGTGCGCTTTCATGCGCGCCTACTGGGTTAAAGTATCTTAAAGCTACTACTTTTAAATCAGTGGCTATTGTTTGGTCATGCAAAATTTCTTCACAAATTTGCTTGGTGTTCCCGTATGGAGATTGAGCAATGGGAATAGGAGCATTTTCATTTACCGGAGGATTTGCTTCTCCGTATACCGTGCAAGAAGAGGAAAATACTATTTGATCAATATTTGCTTCTTGCATGGCTTCTAATAAGTTTACGGTGCCTCCCACATTATTTTCATAATATTTTAGTGGCTTTGCCACACTTTCTCCTACAGCTTTGTTGGCGGCAAAATGAATCACAGCATCAATGTCTTTGTGCAATTGGAAATAGCTTTTTAATGCGCTTTTATCTCTTATGTCTACCTTTTCAAAGGCGATGGTTCTGCCTGTTATTTTTGCTAAATTATCTAAAACATAGGGGTAAGAGTTGTCAAAATTATCAATAGCAAGTACATCATACCCTGCCTGAATAAGTTCAACAATGGTATGGGATCCGATGTAACCGGCTCCACCTGTAACAAGTATTTTCATAATCTAATATTTGAGGTATTGCCTAAACTAAAAGTTTCTGGGCAAGATTGCTGTTTCTTTCGCAAATTAAGGATTTTTCTCCATATTGTAAGTCCTTTTTAGGCTTAGTGATGGTTAATAGTTAAAATGGGTATTCCCATGCTTTAAAATAAGCTCCTTGTTTGGATTTGATTCTACTCTACCAATAATTTGAGCTTCTATTTGAAATGATTTTGCTATCGCTATGAGTGATTCCGCTGTTTTCTCATCTGTATAAAATTCTAGTAAACTACCCATATTAAAAACTTTATACATCTCTTCCCAATCTGTGCCCGATTGTGATTGTATCATGGCAAACAAAGGTGGAGTTTCAAACAAATTATCTTTAATAATGCGGTGTTCATTGATAAAGTGCAAAATTTTGGTTTGTCCGCCACCTGTGCAATGAACCATTCCATGAATTTTGTCGAAATGTTCAGTTAAAATGGTCTTTATAATGGGACTAAATGTTCGAGTTGGCGAAAGAATCATTTTCCCAACATTTAAAGGATGATGCGGCAATTGATCTGTGAGCCCTAATTTGCCTGTATAGACCAATTCAGTTGGAACTAATGGGTCAAAACTTTCTGAGATTTGTTTATAATCACTTCTCAAAACATCATGTCGCGCCATGGTTAATCCATTGCTTCCCATTCCTCCATTGTATTGGGTTTCATAGGTAGCTTGACCATAAGAGGCAAATCCAACAATTACATCACCAGGTTTAATCTGATGGTTCGAAATAATATCACTTTTTTTAGCCCGAGCCGTTACCGTTGAGTCAACGATTATGGTTCTAACTAAATCACCTACGTCTGCTGTTTCTCCCCCAGTTGAGTGAACTTTAATACCATGTTCATGAAGCATGGCAATAAATTCTTCTGTACCCTCAATAATGGTTGAAATAATTTCGCCTGGAATTAGATTTTTATTGCGGCCAATCGTAGAAGAAAGCGTAATATTTTGATAAACACCTGTGCACAACAAATCGTTCAGGTTCATTACAATGGCATCTTGCGCAATGCCTTTCCAAACACTTAAATCCCCTGTTTCTTTCCAGTATAAATAGGCCAATGAAGATTTGGTTCCAGCACCATCTGCATGCATGAGGTTGCAAAAATTATCATCGCCACCCAAAAAATCGGGTACAATTTTACAAAATGCCTGAGGAAATAATCCTTTGTCTATGTTTTTAATGGCTGCATGTACATCCTCTTTTTGAGAAGATACACCACGTTTCATGTATTTATCTGAACTCATATCTCTTGCAAAAGTAAGGATTTACTTGGTAAGCACCACCAGTATTTACATTACAATTTGCCAATCCATGAGGAGTTTTTAGCGTTTTACCTTAAAATCGCTGCGTAAAATGCGTACGGTGGTGCGGCGGTTTTGTTGATGTTCTTCCTCGGTACAATCTACTTCATCACTACAATCGTTGACTAATTTGCTTTCTCCATAACCAACTGCCACCAATCGCTCTTTTTGAATGCCTTTTTGGCTCAAGTAATTTACACAACTTTGGGCCCTTTTTCTAGATAATTCTAAATTATAATCTGCCGGGGCCCTGCTATCTGTATGAGATGCCAATTCAATTACTAAATTGGTATTATTATTTAATATAAATGCCAATGAATCCAGAATTAATCGGGCATCTGCGCGTACATCCCATTTATCTAAATCGTAATAAATTCCTTGCATAGTAAGTTCAATGTCTTCAGAAGGAACCAAATCCAATGGAATTCTGAGTTCAATGCTGGTATCTTGCTTTATGTTTCTGGTATCAATTTCAGAAATTACACTGCTGAGATATTTATCTTTACTTGCGCTGAGGTTTATTAAATCATTTAAGGGGATTTCTAAGCTAGCCAAGCCTTTATCGTTGGTATTTGGTTTGGCTAAAATTTCAGCGGTATTATTTTTTAGGGTAATGATTGCGCCTTGAATTCCTTTATTTGTTTCTCTGTCGTATACAAATGCTTTAACAAGAACCAATATGGGTTTCTCTGAAATAGAATAAATATCATCGTCACCAATTCCACCTGTCCTATTCGAGCAGAAAAATGCAAATGGCAGGTCTTTTCGTTTTTCTGAATTAGGAATAAAACTGATACCAAAATCGTCTCCACCTGAGTTGATGGGAGAACCCATGTTTTGGGCCAAGCTAAAGGTTTGCGCGCTATCTTTCGTTTCAAAAATATCAAATCCTCCTAAGCCCATTCTTCCTTTACTTGCAAAATATAAGGAGCCATCTTCATGTATAAATGGAAACATATCATCTTCAGTACTATTTACCTGTAATCCGCAATTAACTGGCTGACCCCAGCGGTCTTTCAAGGCATCATAGGTAGCATACCAGATATCTTTTCCGCCAACAGTACCAGGCATATCACTGGTAAAATATAATCTTTTACCATCTGCACTAAAAGCAGGATGGCCAGTACTAAAACTGTCACTATTAAATGGCAAAGGTTTAGGAGTTATCCATGAGCCATTTTGGAAATAACTCACATAAATTTTACAGTTTATTCCTTTGCCATCTGTTCCATTGCACTGTGTAAAGTATGCACTTGTGTAACCAGAGTCGAACCAAGCCACACCTTCGTTATAATCTGAATTTAGCCCTTTTAATGCTTGTGGTTTTTGGTAGGTGTTATTGTTAATTTGACTTATGAATAAGTCTGAATACTTTTGTCCAGTCCATTCAAAAGTCTCAATCCCCTGTGCTTCTTTCCGAGTGGATGCAAAAACTAATTTTCCTTGCACATAAAAGGGAGAATAATCACTTTGGTCTGTATTGATAGACTTTAAGTTTTCTAATTTAAATTTTCTAGGATTTGCTATTGAATTGGCAGCAAATGTGCATGATTGCTGAGCAATTTTTCCTCTTGGGTCATTTGGAACTTCAAAGGAGTAGTCATAAAATACTTTGTTAGCCTCATCATACCTTTCAAAATTTTTGAGTAATTGCGCGTAACTATAAAGTATGGCTGGGTCTGGGTATTTACTGTTTACAAGTTCTTCAAACCATTGTAATGCTTTTTTAAAATTGTTGCTATTTCTATAGCTATCGGCAATGCTAAAAAGAATTTGTTGTTTTAATTCTTCTTCTTTAATTTTTGGATAAACTTTTTGATACAATTGGGCTGCTGTATGATATTTTTTTGATTTAAAAGCTTGATCAGCTTTATCCAAATCTAGCTGGTAGGGTTTAATTTGCTTCTCTTGTGCTTGTATATTTGTACAAATGCCTATTAACAAAATCCATATGTTTAGAAATAATAATTTTTTCATAGTTGTGACATCTAACTAAAGACAAATTAATGGCTCAATGGGTTTTCTAAAAATAACAAAGGCACAAAGTTTAACGAATGAATTTCGATACTTTGTGCCTTTGTGCTTATATTATTTTTGTTTTTACCTCCTTGGGGCAGGAACCGCTCTATTTGGACCCGCTGGTCTGGTGCCAGGTCTTGGAGCTGTTTTAGGTGGTTCTACCACAGCAGGCTTAGGTTTCTCCCAGTAAATATCTAATACTTTAACAGTTGTTCTTCTGTTCAATTGATGTTGTGCTTCAGTACACTTTAAACCTTGAATTTTTTCATTTGGTCCTTCGCAAGCACATTCTTTAACCTCTAAATCGTTTTCTCCATAGCCTTTAGATTCTAGCCTAAGTGAATCGATGCCTCTGCTCACTAAATAAGCAACAGCAGAATCTGCACGTCTTTGAGATAAGTCAATATTGTATAAAGAGTCTGCCCTACAATCCGTATGCGAACCTAATTCTATTTTTAAGCTTGGATATTTATTTAATACCAGTACCAGTGAGTCTAAGATTAAAGCAGCATCTGCACGAATTTCTGCACGGTTCAAGTCATATAAAATACCACGTAATGTAAATGTTTCTAAACCCAATGAATTCAATTCAAAATCTTGAACTAAGTCTGCAGATTGTTCTAAACCTTTTGTAGTTTGTTCCTCTAACTTACTGTCATAAAACATACTTCTTGATGCAAACAATTCGTAATCTGTTTTTTGCTTTAACACAATTTTGTAGGAACCCAATTGGTCTGTTTTTAAAACTATTTTACCGGTATCACTACTAGAAGTAATAGAAACTAGCGCGTTTGGCATGACAGCCTTGGTTTTGGCATTTCTCACTACACCACTCAATGTAAATACCAGAGGATTCATGCTAAAGCGATAAATATCATCTTGTCCTTTACCACCATCACGGTTTGAGCTGAAATATCCGCTTTCCTTATCTTTTCCAAAAATAATCGCAAAATCATCACCGTGTGAATTTACTGGAGATTTCATATTTACAGGTTCGCCCCAGTCAGATCCACTACCTTTGGTCATAAAAATATCTGTTCCACCCAATCCTACATGTCCGTTAGATGCAAAATAAAGTGTGCCATCTTCGTGAATAGTTGGATACATTTCATCTTCTTCTGTATTCACAATAGGGCCCAAATTTACTGGGTCTCCCCAAGTTTTAGAGCGTTTGCTGTAACTCACAACGTAAATATCTTTTCCACCAAAACCTCCTGGCATATCAGAGCTAAAATACATCAGTTGATTATCTTTAGTTAATGAAGGGTGGCCACAGTTAAATGAATCAGAACTAAAAGATACAGGCTCTGGAACAGACCATTCACTACCAGTTAATGATGATTCATAAATACGACAGCTTTTTCCCTTTCCACCGTTATCGTAATTGCAACGAGTAACATAGGCGGTAGAAAATCTAGAATCAAAGGCAATGGAGCCATCATTTAATTTACCATTTAGCTTGTCTTTGTCTACAAGCACTGGCATTTGATAGCTAATATTGTTTGGATTTTTCTTGTCAACCTTATAGGTTGAAGTATATAAATCTGTATAGCCATTTCCTGTCCAACCGTATACAGAACTTCCACTTACACCTTTTTCTCTGTCAGAAGTAAAATACAATTGGTCTTTTTTGAACCATTGTGGTGCAAAATCTTGCCAGCGTGTATTTAAACCTTTAACATTCTCTACATTATAACGCGTTTTGTCATTTTTCCATTTAAGTGCATTTTCGCAACCTTTAATTTGTCTTTCTACAGCGGTGGCGTTTTCTTGCGTTAATTTTTGGTAGTTTTTAAACTCTACAATGGCCTCTTCAAATTTTTGATTATTTTTAAGTGTTTTGGCTAATCGCATTTGATTTTCAGTATTGCTAGGATCTACCTTAATAGCCTTGCGATACCAGCTTTCGGCATTTTTCATGTCATTCATTAACCAATAGCATTCTGCCGCTTTGTTGGCAGATTCAATTCGCTCTTGTTTATTTTTTGTACTTGAATAAACCTTACGATAATTTGTACCTGAAACAAAATATTCTTTTTTCAAATAAGCTTCTCTTGCAGCACTGATAGACCCTTTACCTGGGCCACACGAACTAAAAATAGTAAGGAAGGCAAAACTTACAATCAATGGTATAAGAAAGTATCTATTCTTCATGAAAAATTGGTTTTCTAGTTAAACGTAATTAATGCAAGTTTATTAAAAAATCTAATTTTACCGACACATAAAATAAAAAAAATCAAAAATTTAATAAAAATTTTTGATTTTTTTTATAAATGAACCTATTTATCAATAGGTTAGTGTATAGTTGCTAGCAGCTTGTTTAGTAATATCTTTTTATTTCACAAACAACATTTCCCTGTATTTAGGTAGCTTCCATAATTCGTCGTCTACTAAAAATTCTAGGGCATCACTGCTTTCTCTAATGGGTTCAAAAAGTGGTTTTATTTTATTAGAAAATGCAGATGCTGTTTTGTAGGTGCTGCCCAAGTGATGTGCCTTGTCTAATTCACTCAATAGCATATTTACATGTTGGCTAATTTTCTTAATATGACCGCCTAGTTCTTTAATTAAATTTACTTGAATCTCTGTGTCAGATTTGTTTAATCCGGCATCTTTCATTGCTTTTACATTTTCTGCCAAATTACGCTGGTAGGCAATACCTGCCGGAATCACATGACTTGTTGCTAGCTGTGCTATCAATTTAGCTTCAATGTCTATTTTCTTTACATACAATTCTTGCATGATTTCATAACGTGCATTGAGTTCAACTTCATTAAATATTTCATTTTTAACAAATAGCTCTTTGCTTTGCTTGCTAATGTATGCGTTTAGGGCTTCTGGAGTACTTTTAATGTTGTTTAATCCACGTTTAGCCGCTTCTTTAACCCATTCTTCTCCATATCCATTTCCTTCAAACAAGATTTTTTTACTAGCTTTATAGTACCCTTTTAGGATCTCTAAAATAGCATCCTCTTTCTTTTTACCTTTTTTAATTAAGGCATCAGTATCTATTTTAAATTGATTGAGTTGGTTCGCCATAATTGTATTCATAACAATCATTGCATTGGCACTATTTGCGCTCGAACCTACCGCTCTAAATTCAAATTTATTTCCCGTAAAAGCAAATGGTGAAGTCCTATTTCTATCTGTATTATCTAATAAAATTTCTGGTATTTTTTTAACATTGATAGAGGCAGCTTTGCTGGTATTTTTGGTAGATTTATTATTTAATAAGCTCTCCAATACTTCAGTCATTTGGCTTCCAATAAAAATACTCATAATAGCCGGAGGTGCTTCGTTTGCACCAAGTCTATGTTCGTTACCTGCAGAGGCAATAGATGCACGCATTAAATCTGCATGATCGTGAACTGCCTTAATTACATTTACAAAAAAGCTGAGGAACTGTAAATTTTCTTGCGGATTTTGAGTAGGCGCTAATAAATTGGTTCCATTATTGGTAATCAAGCTCCAGTTGTTGTGCTTACCGCTGCCATTGATGCCAGAAAAAGGTTTTTCATGCAATAAGACTTTGAATTTATGGCGCATAGCTACTTTTTCCATCACATCCATCAATAATTGATTGTGATCAATCGCTAGGTTTACTTCTTCAAAATTTGGAGCACATTCATACTGAGAAGGAGCTACCTCATTATGACGCGTTTTGAGCGGAATGCCAAGCTTGTAGCACTCTGTTTCAAAATCTATCATAAAATCATATACACGTGGTGGGATAGATCCAAAATAATGGTCTTCTAATTGCTGTCCTTTTTCTGGAGATAAGCCAATCAAGGTTCTGCCAGTGAGCATGAGGTCTGGCCTAGCGATATACATAGCTTCATCTATCAAGAAGTATTCTTGCTCAATTCCAAGAGACGCCCATGCTTTTGTTACGTTTTTATCAAAATAGGAGTTTACAACATTTACAACAGATTTTTCAACCGCATGCAAAGCTTTTAATAGAGGAGCTTTATAATCTAAAGCCTCACCCGTATATGAAACAAAAATGGTTGGAATACACAATGTTTTTCCATTTGATCCCTCCATAATAAATGCTGGAGATGATGGATCCCAAGCGGTGTATCCTCTGGCTTCAAATGTATTTCGAATTCCACCATTCGGAAAACTTGATGCATCTGGTTCTTGCTGAACCAAAGCTCCACCTGCAAACTTTTCTATGGCCCTTCCATCTTCAGTAGGTTCAAAAAATGAATCATGCTTTTCTGCTGTTGCGCCCGTTAATGGCTGAAACCAATGCGTATAGTGACTAACCCCTTTAGAAATGGCCCAATTTTTCATCCCTGTAGCTACTTGGTCTGCCATAGAACGATCTATCTTGTCTCCATTCTTAATAGCAGCTGAAACTGCTTTATAAGCTTCTTTAGATAGAAATTCCATCATAGATGAGTCTGTAAATACATTGCTATTGAAATATTCAGACACACGAATGGATGGTGGCGTAACAGATACAGTTTTTCTACTTTGTACTGTTTCGAGGGCTTTTGAGCGTGAAGTTAGCATAGCGCTTAATTTGATTTGTGAATTTTGGGCGAAGATAATACAGCAAATTAATCTGCGAAAGAAAAATGTAAACAATTAATCCGCAATTTGTTCCAAGTTTTGGTTCAGCCTAATATTACTCCTCAATCGTTAGATTCAAAAGCCCTTCTTTAAGTGCATACCTGCTTATTATGAGTTGGTTCAGCCCGTAATTATTAATAATATGGCGTTTTAAAAGAGTGGCTACTACAATCATATCTACCCTAAAAGGCAGCAATCCGCGCATTTTCTCTCGATCTAGTTGGGTACTATTCAGAATATACTTAAAAAAATCTTGTGCATCTGAAAGGGCTACTTCCTCGGCATGTTTAGAAATAGGAATACTGTTTTTATTTAAATCGATTTTTAGTACATCTAATAAAGATTCAAAACTTCCGGCCGAACCAATTAATGTGCTGCAACTTGGAAACTTGGAATTGATTTCTTTTAAGGCGGCAGCAAAAGGTTTAAAGCTATCGCTTAAATAGGCATCAATACGTTTAATTTCTTCTGCACTGATAAGACCGGCTGGTTTAAATTTTTCTAACAATCGTGCGGCACCCAATTCAAAACTTTGCTTCCATAAAATCTGGTTTTGTATGCCAATGATTAGCTCAACACTACCACCTCCAATATCCATGACCACAACCGGCTGCGCTGGAAATGAAAATGATTTACTTACTCCTCGGTAAATGAGTTCGGCCTCTACGTCACCCGTTATTTTTTGTACTTTAATACCAAATTTATCTTTGATTTCATTTAAAAAGGTTAATCCATTTTCTGCATTTCTAATGGCCGATGTGCCAATGGCAATTATAGATTTTACTGGGAATTTTTTGCTGCTTTCAAGCAACTTTTCAATGGCCATGATACCTCTTTGGTAGGCCTCTTCGGTAATTTTGCCGTGGTTTATACCTCCAGCACCAATTTTTACAGCTATTTGTTCTTGATAGTGCTCTAATACTTGGTTATTCTCTAGCTCAGCAATAAGCAAATGAAAGGTATTTGTACCAAGATCCAATACAGCTTTCATTTGCCTACTTTATAAGTTTTGGGTCAAGCATTTAAGACTTAAACCAACATTTTCACCGGATTTTCTAATAAATCTTTTAAAGTTCCTAAAAAGGCTGAACCAACAGCGCCATCTACCACTCGGTGATCGCAGCTTAGGGTTACTTTCATGACTTGACTTATTTTCATTTGACCGTTTTCTGCCACTACTGTTTCTTTTGCAGCACCAACAGCAAGTATGCATGCATCCGGCGGATTAATGATTGCTGTAAACTCATCTATACCAAACATACCTAAGTTAGAGATGGTAAAAGTATTACCTTCAAATTCATTAGGTTGTAATTTTTTATTTTTGGCTTTGTCTGCCAATTGTTTTACTTCTGTGCTAATATGGGCCAAACTTTTGTTGTCTGCAAATTTTACCACTGGCACGATGAGTCCGTCTTCAATGGCAACAGCAACACCTATGTGGATGTGGTTGTTATATCTTATTTTATCACCTAACCAAGATGAATTAGCCTGAGGATTTTTACGTAATGCCAATGCTACAGCTTTAATAATGATGTCGTTTACAGAGATTTTAGCTTCACTGTATTCGTTCATTTGTTTGCGGGCAGCAATGGTTTTATCCATGTTAATAGACATGGTTAAATAAAAATGCGGAGCAGTATGTTTGCTTTCACTTAATCTGCGGGCAATAACTTTACGCATTTGGCTCACTGCGATTTCAGAATAGCTTTCTTGCGCCACAATTTGCGGTAAGCTTGCACTTGAAACTAGATTTGTTTTGGCGCTAGGTGTATAATTTTCAATGTCTTTTTTAACGATTCTACCGTTGTCTCCACTGCCTGCTACGGCATTTATATCTATGCCCTTTTCTTTGGCCAATGATTTTGCCAAAGGAGATGCTTTAACGCGGCTATCTGAACTACTATGGTTGTTTTCTGCAGCAATTGGAGCCTCAATTTCAAGGGGGCTGCTTGCTATCTCAGGTTTTGCTTCAGTGCTTGTAGCTTTTGTTGGTGCTGTAAGCAATGCGCTTATGTCTTCTCCTTTTTGACCAACAATAGCAATTAATGCATCTACTGGCACAGAACCACCTGCCGGAATACCTATATGTAATAAAGTTCCTTTAACAAAATTTTCGAGCTCCATGGTGGCTTTATCGGTTTCTACTTCCGCTAAAATGTCACCAGGTTTTATATCGTCACCCACATTTTTTAACCAAGATACAATTACCCCTTCGGTCATGGTATCGCTCATTTTGGGCATATTAATTACTTCAGCCATTGTATTATTTCATTTTTTGCTTTGCAAAAGTATTTATTCCTACCTGCTTTGCAAATGGATTAGTTGTAAAAAAAACAAATTATATGGAGATTTTGTATAAATTATTTCAAATAAACACGTTGAAATTTCGCATTTACGCGGTTTCTTGCATCTTCAAGGCGCAAAAAATCTCCTGCAATTACGTAATGGTCGGTACTTTCCAAAGCATCTCTAATGGCAAGTTCAGTGTCTGGATCTGGGCAAGCCATCATGGTGGTAACTAAATCACTAAAGCTAATTTTATTGCGATCTCCCAATTCATATTTTCCTAAAAGGGTATTGCAACCGGCATTTCCACCAAAATTTTTACCTTTATCTTTTAAAACCAGGAAGGGTTCTTTTTCTCTAGAAACGTTGGGTAGTGGTTTCCCATTTAGCTCAACTAATTTCCAGTATTTCTCGGTAATAACTAAATTATCTTTTTTTAAATTGTAAAAATTAGCGTATTCACCCATCACAACTTTCCCTTCAGCATTGAGTAAAGTGAGTTGATTGAGCGATAACTTAACATAGGATGAATCTGTGCCATTAAATAATAGCAAGTTAAATCCATCGCTATTCCAATAAATTTTACCTTTATCTTCTAAAATTTCTGGTCCTTTCCCAAGATATTTAGTTTGCATATGATAGGTATT
>CANHDN010000031.1 GCA_947459415.1 Bacteroidota bacterium | reverse complement strand
TATGCTTTTGGTATTGGAGACGCGCTTTCATGCAGGTTAGATGCAACTGGAGAGAATTTTGTTATTCATTATAGTGGTAAGGCTGGGCCTTTGAGTTATTATTTAAGTCCACAAAATGCTGGAGCAGCATGGGGCGGTCAATTTGATGTTCAACAAAGTGTAGATGGTGTAAGTTGGAATAATTTACGTTCCATTACTACTAAGGCCAATACAGTAACCAACTATACAAATGGAAGGTATGTAGATTTTCCTGCAGAATCTACGCGCTTTATACGTTTTGTTTTTACTCAGAAATTACCTGGTGGTGTTGCTGGCACTCCGGGTGGTAATATGGGTGTAGATAGTGTTTGGATTCAGGCACCTCCTGCAGATCCTGCTGCAAATATAGCTATCCTAAAAGGTACAAATAGTTTTGTAAATGGAGCACAAGCTGTCATTGGGAATAGTACATCAACCAGTTTCACTTGTCAAAATAAAGGTTCATCACAAATCTTAACCATTGATAGCATTGTCTTTCGTGGAGCTGCAGCAAGTGATTTTGCTGTGAGCGGATTGCCTATTTCAATCAATGCAAATGCAACTGCAAATATTAACTTACAATTTAATGCGGGAAGTAGCGGTACAAGAAGAGCTCTGATGTATATTTATTCGAATGATTCTCTCAAGAATCCGTTTATATTAGACTTGTATGCTATTGGAGGTTCTTTTGCAACAGAACCCACAGCCAATATTAACGCCATTAATTTGTCTGATATTAAATCTTATACATACCGAGTAAATGCCAGCTATACTGGGCAAAAACCAGAACGTTTTATCTTGCTTAAAAAATTGGGTTCGGCAGTTACTGAAATACCAGTAGATGGTGCAAGTTATAAAAAGGGAGATTATATTGGTTCAGCCCAAATTGAATATATTTCTGATACCCTCATCAGCTATCAGCCTACTTTTATCATGGCGAATAAAACGTATCATTATGCTGGTTTTACTTTTAATGGTCCGGTGGGTTTTGAAAATTACAATACCAATAACGTGGTAAATGCAAGTGTAAGCACAACAGGCAGAACGCCTGGTACTTATTATGCTGGGATAAATCCAAATAATCCAAATTTCGTGAGTAGTTTAACTGCAAAAATTAATCCCCATGACACTATATACTACAGTAATTATATTGCTAGAATGGTCAATGCTTGGTTAACGCGCGATACGAGTAACGGTAAAAAGGTGGTATCATGTGTTTATACCAATCATCAGTTTGTTTATGATGAGCCATTTTTATGGGCGGCTGGGAATAATGGAGCAGTTTTAACAAGAGAACATACCTGGCCTCAAAGTTGGATGCCTAGTAATATGGGAAATCCAAATTGGCCTAATGCGCCCGGCGGTAGCAAGGAGTTGCCAGAATATAATGATTTGCACAATTTATTTCCAGCTCATCAAGCCAATGCAAATGGTAGACGAAGTAATAATCCATTTGATGAAGTAATTACTGCTACCTATACTTCGCCTACCGGATTGGGTGTAGTTGGAAGAGATAGCGTTAATAGAATTGCATATGAACCTAGACCAGAACAAAAAGGCGATATTGCGCGTGCTTTATTTTACATGGCAACCTGCTATCATGGGATTAATGGCTTAAATTGGTCTATTCCATCTCAACAAAGTATAGAGCTACTCAAACAATGGCATCAAATGGATCCACCAGATGATTTTGAAATTGCACGTAATGAGTTTGTAGCTCAAACGCAAGGCAATAGAAATCCTTTCATAGATTTTCCAATTTGGGTGAATAGAATTAATTTCAGAAACATGAGTTATGTGGCAGATACTACGCCAACTCAGCCAAAAATTACTATTACTAGTCCATTAGCTTCTGATACATGGGGCATTGGAAAAAGATTATTGATTAGCTGGCTGAGCCAAGATATAGACTCTGTAGATGTTTTTTTAAGTTTAGATTCTATGCAAACATGGCTTAGTGGTGGAACTCATTTAGCTACTATAGATTCCTTTTCTGTAATGGCTGTTAGTCCTTTTACAACCCCATTCGGTATAGTTATTGCCAAGGATAAAAACTCAAGTACAGCAGATACTTCAGCCTATTTTGCTTTAGACATGACCAACACATTGCGCGAAACCCAATTATTAAGCAAGCTGCAAGTATATCCAAATCCGTTTAGCAGCAGCTTTTATATCCATTGGTCTGAACCAAATACCGCGGCAGAGATTACCTTACTGAATGTGATGGGTTCAGAAATGAAACGTTTGGAAATAACGGAAAGTACCGAAGTAAATGTGAGTGATTTGCCCGTTGGTATATACTTTTTACAGGTAAAAACGGGTGGAAAGCAAGTAACGCAAAAACTAGTTAAATACTAGTTTTTGCGACCTATTAATACAATATCCCAAGTGTGATCTAAACGGTCTTGGGTTAGGAAAAAATCGCTGGTCTCTATGTTTAGGGTATCGGCGTTTTTTTCTTTCAGGTCTTTGCGCATCATGCTGGTTAAAAAATTATATGGTGTAACTAACCAAGATGCCGGAATAATTTTATGAAGCCCAAGTGGATCTAAACGTAATATTTTTTTTGCCCAACGCGCATTTTCTTCATAATAGAGGTTTACTTTTTCATTTCCTTGAACTCCCCAAAGCTCAATACTATCAAATACCTCAGACGCTTCCTTACGTATTTCATCAAAGCTATATTCGTGCACATGAAATGGATTACGTGCAATGCTCATTTTAGCATTTGGTGTGGTACAAAGAAATACACCACCAGGTTTTAACACACGTTTTACGTCTTGCATAAACTCTTTTCTGGCTTCAATGTGTTCTATAAATTGAAATGCAGTAATCACTTCTTTGCTTTCAGATGCTAATGGAATAGGAGGCACCTTACCAGAAACAAAACTTAAATTTGTTATTGAACCGTATTTTTTTCTGGCTTCTTCAATAGTTGTTTCACTATAATCTACACCTACCGTATGTTTGGTAAAATTGGTTAAATATTGAGTGCCATATCCATCAGCACATCCAATATCTGCAGTTTCTTTTCCGGTTAAGAATGTTTTTGCCCACTCATAGGCGAAGAAGCACCTTTTAACGGTAACATTATTGCTATCTTCAAAACTTGGTCTTTCTCTATCAAACATGTGTATGTATTAATAATGGCTCAACAAATAAAAAGCCGACTGCGAAAATAGTAAAAAGAAACTTTTCAAGGGTATTCATTTTGTGCTGGGTTTCTTCCCATTCACTTTCTGGCTCAGAATCTGATGTAATACCTGCTCCTGCAAATAAGGTAATTTGGTCTTTATGCCAGTGTAAACACCTCAGATTTACAAATAATTGCAAGTTTTTATCTTGTTTAATTCCAATAAAACCAGCGTAAAAGGCCCTTGAAATGCCTTCATTTTCTTGAATAAATTCAATGGCAATGTCTCTGGGTAGTCCGGCAACAGCAGGTGTTGGGTTTAATTTTTTAACGAGTTCTATCATTTGTTCTTGGTTCTGGTCTGAACCAAAAATATAACTTGTTTTCAGATGTGTTAAATGCCCGGCTACCAATGGTTCTGGCCCGTTTTTTTGAAAAGTTAGGTTTTCAGATTGTAATTGTTTCTCTATGAATAACTCTACCCAATGTTGCTCATCTATTTCTTTTTGAGAAAAGCTTCTTTCCGCATTTGGAGGCAAAGTGCCTGCCAAGGCAATGCTTGTGTATTGTTGTGCATGACTGGTAATGAGGGTTTCTGGACTTGCACCCAGCCACCAACCACTTGTTGGAGTAAATACACAATATACAAAGGCATTAGGGTAGGCTCGAGCTAATTTTTCGAAAAACTTTATGGGTTCAAATCCCTCTTTTTTGAATGTTTTTGTGTTTGCTAAAACTACTTTTTTAAAATCTTTATTGCTGTTTTCGATCGCTTCTATGGCTTTAGATACGATATGAAGATAAGATTCCTTTGTGCTGGTATTGAATTTAAAATCTTGCTCAGCTTGTAAATTATATGTAAGATATTCGTCCTGTTTGTAATCCTCTTCTTCCTTATTAAATTCGAAGTAATAGGCTTGGTTACGCTCATTAAATGGAGATAACACAAAAGTATTATTTGGGATTTCAGAAAGAGGTTTTATTTGATTTAAACAATTACCTTTTACACTTATAATATGAGTGGTATTAGGCAGTTTAAATAAAGCAAAAGCGTTTATAGACTTATTTTCCATTAGGCAACAAAGGTACAATTGCCATGGTTAATCTGCTTATGCAACAGAGTTTTCCTTCAGAATCTGTAATTTTTATTTCCCATACTTGGGTGCTTTTGCCTATGTGAAATGCCCTAGTTGTTCCGTAAACAAAGGCTTTATTTGCACTTTTTAGGTGATTCGCATTGATATCTAAACCCAATGCTACAAATTTACTGCGGTCTATGCATAGGTTTGCCGCCATACTTCCAACCGTTTCTGCAAGCGCACAGAATGCACCGCCATTTACAACGCCAAGTGGTTGCACAGTTCTATGATCTACGGGCATTTTGGCAATTAAATAATCTTCACCAATTTCGCAAAATTCTATCCCGAGCCATTCGGCCATGGTGTCTTTACCTCTGTTGTTTAATGCATCTAAACTAATTTCTTCGGGTTTAAAGAAAATACTCATCTTAATTAGCTAATTTTTTCCGTGTATATTTAATTACTTTGTTATAAAGTTCTTCTGATTTAAAAGGCTTCGTAACATAATCATTCATCCCCGCTTCAATTACTTTTCTGCGTGTTTCTATGAAAGCATCTGCAGACAATGCAATGATGGGTACAGATGGATTTATTACTCCTGTTTCTCCTGCTCTAATAATGGCTGCCACCTCAAAACCACTTATTTCGGGCATTTGCAAATCTAATAATACTAAATCTATATCAGCTCTTTCTTTAAGAATAGATAAGGCATCATTTCCATGATTGGCAATTATTAGGTCATTTTCCCATTTTTTAAAGAATTGTTTAGCAACAAATTGGTTCATCAAATTATCTTCTACTAAGAGAATGTTTAGATCGGATAAATTTGCTAATTCAATGCTTTTCTTATGTTTGTCTGCTATATTTTTATATTCACCGATGGCATAAGGAATACTAACGCTAAAAGTAGTTCCTACACCTTCCTTGCTAATCATGTGAATATTCCCATTTTGCAGTTGAACCAAATTTTTAGTAATGGCTAATCCTAGGCCACTACCTCCGTAAATCCTAGTTATATCTGTGTTTGCCTGGGTAAAACTTTCGAAAATTTTTGATTGCTGACTCAATGGTATTCCAATACCACTATCAGTTATGTTGAAGTTTAAAAAAATAGTATTCGAAAATTCTTTAATGATGGAGGTATGAACAGAAATCTTTCCTTGAGAGGTAAACTTAATGGCATTTCCAACTAAGTTAAATAGTATCTGATTTAATCTAAATGGGTCACCTTTTATAATTTCTGGCACATTTTTATCTGCAGAAATTTCAAATGTTAGACCTTTTTCATTGGTTCTTGGTTCAAATGTTTTACGCAGTTCTTCTAAGCTATTTCTTATATCAAAATCAATGTGTTCAAAGGTAACTTTTCCAGCTTCTATTTTAGAGAAATCAAGGATGTCATTTATAATTACCAATAGGTTATCTGCAGAATATTTGATAGAACGAATATTTTCTAAAATGGGCATTTTTAATTCCTCTTCTAACAGTAATTCTGTTAAACCAATGATGGCATTCATGGGGGTTCTAATTTCATGACTCATATTGGAAAGAAACTCAGATTTTGCCTTTACTGCTGCAATTGCCTCATTTTTTGCTTTTAATAAATCTTGTTCAATTTTCTTTTTGTCTGTTACATCTTGTGAAAATATTGAAACTCCATTGATATCTCCTGAACCATTTATAATGGGGTTAAAGGTAGTTTCATACCAAGGAGTTTCATGATCCGGAACACTTCTAAAACTCATTTGTTGCAGAATGGTAAATTGTTCTCCCAGCAAACATCTTTGAATGTTTTTTACCAACTCATCTTTTAGGTCTGAATGAAGTGGGATATCTGCTAAATTAATATCAGTTTTTACAAATCCATTTAATTTTAGTAAGTGTTCAATATTTTCTTTGAATGAACTGTTAAATGAAATTAAATTAAAGTTCTTATCGAATGCATAAATTAGATTTCGTGTGCTCTCTAGAATGGCGTTTAGCCTGTTGTTATTTTCAATTATTTGTTTCTCTGCAAATAGACTTTGCCTTTCTGCATCCCAAAGTCTCACTGCTGATATAACCACCTTGGATAACTTATCTGGATTAATTTCATTTTTAGTAAAATAATCAAAAGCCCCATTTCTAATCATTTCTACTGCTATTTTTTCATCACCTTGCGAAGTCATAACAGACACAGGGGTATTAATAGACATGTCTCTTAATTTCATTAAAAGTTGCAAGCCATCAATATCTGGTAGTAGGTAGTCTAAAAAAATACAATCGTAACTGTTATTTGCGAGCTTTTCGAGTGCTTCTGAGGCCTTATAACAAACATCTATTTTGGTGCGTAAGTCAGATTTTTTTATATTTTTTTGAAAGTTTAAAATATCCAACTCATTATCATCTACTAATAGTAGTTTAAATACTTGGCTTGTATTTTTGTCTGTCATAGCTTATTTTTCAGGGTATTCGCAGAGTTTCCAATAATTATTAAGCGTGGAAACTGCTTCAATAAACCTTTCCATGCTCAATGGCTTTAAAATGTATCCAGCAACATTTAAATCATAAGCATCTAATTTATCTTTGTCCTCATTGGAGGTAGTCATAATGAATACACTAATTTTCTTAAGTTTTTCATCTTTTCTTAACTCACGCAGAAACTCTATGCCCCCCATTTTGGGCATGTTTAAGTCTAACAAAATAATTTTAGGGTTTTCGGTAATGGATGGATCTCTATCGCCTCTTAAAAATTGCAGGGCCTCTAAGCCATTATTACATACATAAAGCGGATTGGTTACATTATTTTTCTTGAATGCTCTTTTCACATTCATCACATCAATTTCGTCGTCTTCTACCAATAATATATTCACCATTTTGTCTCCCATAAATTTTTTGACATTAAATAACAATATCCAATTTTACAACTTTATGGATGATACAACAATTAATTGTTACCAATTAACATTTGTACAATCTAATTGGCTTGATTTTTTACCTTGATTGTTTAAGCGGGCCATTCAAAATAAAAATTTGCCCCTTTACCTAGTTCAGATTTTAGC
Organism: Bacteroidota bacterium; assembly: GCA_947459415.1. GTDB lineage: Bacteria > Bacteroidota > Bacteroidia > UKL13-3 > UKL13-3 > B1. Next base: position 15,324 of record CANHDN010000031.1, on the reverse strand, counting down.
CAGACTTTTCCTCCATACCCCTCAATAATCTTTTTCCCAATTGCCAATCCGGCACCAATATTTTCTACTTCGTCTCGTCTTTCTAAGGTTTGAAAAATAGTAAAAATCTTTTCATGAAATTCTTCTGCAATGCCGGGGCCATTATCAGCTATACAAAAAGTAACTGTATTGCCTAATTGCTGAAAGCTAATATTAAGGACAGGTTCGTCAGATTTATTGTGATGTATAGCGTTGCTTATAAATACTTTAAAAACTTCAAATATATCTTTTTTATTAGCTGTTATGTTTGGCAATGCATCATCAATTAGAATACTAATATTCTCTGGTAAATCTAAAGATTCTAATACTTCATGTATGACGTTTTTGCTTGATATTTTTTCTTGATTTTCTTTGGTTTTTTCTGCCCTAGAATATTGAAGAATTGAATTGATGAGCGCTTCCATTCTATGAGCTCTACCGCGCAACATGTTGAAGTATTTGCTAGATTCATCACTTAAGGTTTCTCCCATGTCTTCCTGAATCCATTCAGTTAAATTATTTATTCCCCTTAATGGACTTTTTAAATCATGTGAAGTAATATAGGCAAACTCTTCTAATTGCTTATTCTTCTTCATTAAACTAATGTTATATGCCTCTAAAGATTTTATATTTTCTGCTTCTTTTTCTTTAGAAAGTTTAAGGTTATCGCGCATTTCTGAGAGCGCTTTGCCAAGCCTATCTCTGTTGCTTAGCAATGGCACCTTAATATCATAATCTCCTTTACCGATGGCATTGGCAACTTGCTCCTTATTTTTAAATCCTTGAACAAGTTTTTGCGCCGAATATATCATATCTCCAATCTCATCTTCTCTGGGTGTATCAGACTGAAACTGAATAATTTTTCCTTCCCCAACTTCATCTAATATGGCATTCAATTCTTTGATAGGTTTAATAATAGTGAAATTGGTTATAATAATCGAAACTGCTGCTAATATGGCTATCACTATGATCATGATAAGTAACAAATAGGATAGTGTTCTATAGCTGGCGAATTTTTGAGCATCTAATTTGTTAAAAACACTTATGGCTTGCAATGTAGTTTCGCTGAGCACTAATTTCAATTTAGCAATTTCATTATCAATTTTTTCCTTCAATGCCTTTGCTTCAAGCATTTTCATCGAATCTTTGTAAGTACTGTCTGAACTTGTTAAATCTAATAATTGCTTTTCTAATTTAATGGTATTTTCAAATCTTTTGTCTACACTTATAATTCGTTTTTTTATGTCGCCTAATCCGGGTTCTTGACAAAGCCCAATGAGAGTAGATTTTTGCCTTGTATATAATCGTTGGTGAATTTTAATGAGTCTATTTCTCTTATTTTCATTAGACTGTATAGAAATTTCGGCACTTAATCTACCTGTTTCTTCAATGAGAAATTGATAATCTTTGATGGCACTAATAACGGGGCTAAAATGGCTTGCAATTTTAATGTCTATATTTTTGGCATATTGAAGCAATAAAATGGATGCAGTGGTAAAAGCAAGTACCACCATAATTACTGCAAAATAGGATATCGCTGTTCGCGTTCCTATCTTCATTCTGTATATCCTATTTATGATGCTTTCCCACATTTTTTTAAGTGGATAAACCTAAGACTTTTCAAATTATTTGCAAAATTTTTTAAATGACATTCCTCCCAATTTTATCCTAAATAGTCTTCTTTTATGGTCAGTCTCTTTGGGGAGATTGTTTTAGTTAAAAAGTGTTTATATCAAAATCAGTATTTCTAAGACTTCCCTATGAGAGAATCATTTTCTCATTCTTACTCTTATTTTTTTTCTTAAAATCCACTGAAATAATTTAAGTGTTTGATTAGTAGCCTAATAGTAAATGCGTCATTCCCTTTTTTTTTCAAGGCAATACATTAATTTTACGGCATGAAAATGAGTACATATACCTTAGCAAATTTTAGAAGTTTACCTGCAATTTCTAAGGAGGAATTAGCTAAGATTCAATTTGAAGACACGGATGTATTAAGCAGGCCAGAGGATATTCGTGTGAGAAGAACTAATTTAGATAAAGCCATTGCATTGGGTAAGAGTGAAAAAGTTAAAACTTCAATCATCTTAAAATCTGGCGATCATTTGTACAGAATCGAGACTAATATTATGAATATACAGGGAGAGTATACGCATACAAGTAACGGACTGAAGATTCCTTTAGTTTGCATTTACAGTGTAGATTTTATTTTTACTTCATAAGTAACACAAGATTCACTTCCATAGAAACAAAAAGGCTGCGCTAATTATTTAGCGCAGCCTTTTTGTTTGATAGCTTATCTTACTCCACGGTCACAGACTTAGCTAAATTCCTCGGCTGGTCTACATTACAGCCTCTTAAAACGGCAATGTGATAGGATAATAATTGTAGTGGAATGGTTGCTATGAGAGGTAATAATGCTTCTTCACAATTTGGAATATAAATGACATGGTCTGCCATGTCTTTTAAATGCGTATCGCCTTCTGTTGCAATGGCAATAACCTTACCTTTCCTTGCTTTTACCTCCTGAATATTACTAACTACTTTTTCATAATTACTGTGCTGGGTAGCAATCACAATAACAGGCATTTCTTCATCAATTAAAGCAATAGGACCATGCTTCATCTCTGCCGCTGGATAGCCCTCTGCATGAATATATGAAATTTCTTTTAATTTTAATGCGCCTTCTAATGCAACTGGAAAACCGTAACCCCTACCTAAATATAATGCATTTCTAGAGTCTTTTAATTCAGCAGCAATCAATTGAATTTGTGCATCAGTTTTTAATACTTGTTCAATTTTAGCTGGAATAGATTCAATTTCAGTCAAGAATTCATGTAATCGCGTACTTGTAATGGTTCCTTTTTTCTGCGCCATAGACAGAGCCATTAAAATAAGTGCTGTTACCTGTGCTGTAAATGCTTTAGTGGAAGCCACCCCAATTTCAGGGCCTGCATGGGTATAAGCTCCTGCATCTGTGTATCTAGGAATACTTGCACCAACTACATTACAGATTCCAAAAATGGTAGCTCCTTTTTTCTTAGCAAGTTCAAGAGCGGCCAAGGTATCTGCTGTTTCACCAGATTGTGAAATAGCAATTACAAAATCACTCTCTTTTACTACTGGATTTCTGTATCTAAATTCGGAAGCATATTCTACTTCGCAAGGGATGCGTGCAATGTCTTCAAACAAATATTCACCAACTAAACCGGCGTGCCATGAAGTTCCACAACCTATAATTACAATTCGGTCTAAATTCTTTATTTTGTCTTCAAACATGTCTATACCTGCCATCGTAATTCTAGCATCTGGCAAGTGAATTCTACCTCTGAATGAATCTAGGATACTTTTTGGTTGCTCGAAAATCTCTTTTAACATAAAGTGTTCGTAGCCACCTTTTTCAATATTTTCTAAGTTGAACTCAATCTCTTGAATATATGGTGTTTTGAGCGTATTGTCTATGGTTTTTATACTCAGGGTAGTTCCTTCAATAATGGCAATTTCACCATCTTGTATGTAAACTACATTGCGCGTGTATTCAACGATTGGAGTAGCATCACTGGCAATAAAGTGTTCATTCTCTCCAATTCCAATTACCATTGGACTACCTTTTTTGGCACCAATTAAATAATTAGGGTCATTTTTAGATAGAATTACTATAGCATATGCTCCAACTACTTGTGTCAAGGCCATACGCACGGCTTCTTCAAATTTTACAGCATTGTTTTTGTATACTTCTTCAATTAAATGAATTAAAACTTCTGTATCTGTCTCGCTTTTAAAAGTATGACCTCTACCTTTCAACATTTCTTTTAATGAAGAATAATTTTCAATAATTCCATTGTGAATCATCGCAAACTCTCCATCTCCAGATAAATGTGGGTGTGCATTGGCATCATTAGGTTCGCCATGAGTTGCCCAACGGGTATGACCCATGCCTGTAAAGGCAGAGGTATCTCTGTCACCAATTTCTTTTTCGAGATCAGAAACTTTTCCAGTCTTTTTATAGACTTTCATGTTTTTGTTGTCATCTAATAAGGCAACGCCTGCACTATCATATCCACGATATTCTAAACGTTTTAAACCTTTTAAGATAATCGGACAGGCCTCTCTATGGCCAATATAAGCTACTATTCCACACATATAAAACGAAAATATAAATTTTTATTGAAAGTTACACCACTAATGAGTAAGTGGCGTCTATTGGCTTTTGAATGGCTGGTTTAATAAGCTCAAGTTCAGCCAGCAATTGCTCAAAAGCTTCAAAGCTGAGTGCTTGATTTGCATCTGAAAGTGCGGCCTTTGGATTGGGATGAATTTCTACCATTAAGCCATTTGCACCTGCTATCATACTTGCCTTTGCCAAGGAATTTACAAAGCGAGAATCTCCTGTTCCATGACTAGGGTCAGCAATAATTGGCAGGTGACTTAGGGATTGTATAAGTGGAATGACCCCAATATCCATTACATTTCTGCTGAGCGGATCAAAACTTCTTATGCCTCTTTCGCAAAGAATTAGTTTCTCATTTCCCCCACTTAATATATAATCTGCTGCCAGTAAAAATTCTGATACTGTTGCCTGCATACCTCGTTTTAACAAAATAGGAGTATTTATTTTACCTATCTCGCTTAGGAGATAAAAATTGGCCATATTTCTGCTACCAATTTGAATGATATCTGTATATTTCAATACCTCATCTAATAAACTTAAGTCCATTAGTTCGGTAACTACATTGAGCTGATAGGTTTTAGCAGCTTCATGTAAAAGTTTTAGGCCGTCTTTTCCGAGGCCTCTAAATGAATAGGGAGAGGTTCGTGGTTTATAAGCTCCTCCACGGATAAACTTAATATTATTTTTAGCTAAAAAGGCAGCTGTTTCAAAAATTTGTTTTTCACTCTCTACGCTGCAAGGTCCGGCTATCAAATTGGCAAAGTTTGTTCCAATTTGTATCCCATTCACCTGAAAATTTGTTTCTGGCTTAAATATTTTAGAAGATAATTGAAAAGAATGATCGATCAATTGAGTATGAGAAATGAAAGAGAATTGAGCTAATAAATCTTCATTTGTAAGTTTATTTATGATACAAATTCCTTGTCCTGGAACTAATTGCGAATCAAAGCCAGCTTGCTTAAGATGCAGCTGCATTTCTGCAATCTGTGCATGTGTTGCGGTATGTTTAAAAAATACAATCACGCTTTTTTATTTAATAACCGTGTAAGTTAATTTAAGTTTGAAAGTGCCACTATTTCTGCGGGTGTCAAAAATAATTCTTTGAGCAGAAACGGGATCATCAGCTCTAATGATTAGGTTCATGCCATAATCTTTAAACCCATTTTGGTCTTTCGTTTCATTCAAAATATTTTGCAGGTGTCTAACAATGTTAAATTTATAGGCATTGTTTATGAGTGTTCCTCCATAATAAGAACCTGCTTCAGAAAATTGGTCTTTTAAAAATATATTTCTTCCTGTAGAATCGGATCCAACCAATGAAATGCTGGCTGGTAAGGTGTATTTATCATTGAAGCTCCCTGCCAAAGGGGTAAATAATATTTCTGCCCCATTTAATGCAATTTTTGGGTTGTTTAATACATTAGCTAAATTTGGGATTTCTATTCTGAGTTTTGTGCTATTTAAAGCTTGAACATAACCAATATCTCTGTGCGACCCTATAAATGGATTTTGAATTAATCCGGCAGGTCTGTCTGTTTGATAATAATAGTTATAGGCTGCTTCACTACCTCTGATGCCTCCAATAATGGGGAATGCTGCAGCTAATGAATCTTTATAATAGGCGGTAAGAGAGGTGTAATCAGAAGTTAATCTTACGTACACAATGGCGCCCTCGCCTACTTGTGTAGATGTTTCATCTACTACTACCAAACCCTTAAATGCTTCTTTAAATTTTAGGTTTGTAGAGAAAAGTCCTTTGCTTTCTCCTTCAAAAAGCAGGTTCTTGAAGGTATTATTCATTGGAATTCTGATGTGTGCAGGGAATTTTATTTTTTGCGACCCCAAGCTGATAGGCACAGAATCTGTAAAGTTTAATTTACCACTAAACGAACCCATTTCAATGCCATCTGTTTTATATTTTCTGTTGGCATAATAAGCAGAATCTGTTCTAATATCTTCTGTAAGTAAGTATACTTTGAATTGATGTACTGCATCTTTATCACCATAATAATCTGGCAAAGTTGTACCATCTATTTGCTTGGCATTTCTATATCTTAATTGCAATACAACCGAATCAAGTTTAGTGGCTCCACCCCACGAAAATTCATTTCCGGGAAGGGAGAATTGAGTAATTAAAGCTGCATTGTTAACTCCAAATGCAGGGTCGTTTATTCTGCCAAGTGCCATGGCAGTTAGCTTAGAACTTACCAATGAGTCCATTTTTACCGTGTAAGCAGTTAATTCAATACTGGTGGTGGTGTCTGTGGTAAATTTATTTCTTATACCAACAAAATCTGCTCCAACTGAGCCAGCATCTTTTTTACATGAACCAATCAAAAGGATGGCTCCAACAAAAAATATGAACTGCTTAATTTTGACCTTGCAATAAAGTATCATACAAATCAATATAGGCGTCAACATTATCTCCGTTTTCTGAATGTTCAATCACAGGTTTGCCTTTTTGCTTTTTAATGAACTTAGTTACTTCTGGATGAATTTCGCTACTTGCTTTTACCAAGGCATCTGCATGAGTAATACCAGACATATACAAATCTGAACATGTAGCATTAGCTAAGGATGAAATTTGTTTATTGTCTATAGAATTTAAGCTGGCTTTTCTGCCAAATTCTTTACCCATATTTTCATCAAATTGATTTTCGAATACAGAGTAAACTACCTTGGCTAACCTAAAAACGGGTTCGTCTTTGTAAATCGTTTTAAGATATAATGGAATAAGGCTGGTCATCCAACCTTGGCAATGAATGATATCTGGTTGCCATCCTAATTTTTTAACAGTTTCTATTGCACCTTTGCAGAAAAAAATGGTTCGCTCGTCATTGTCGCCATAGAAAGCATTATTCTCATCTGTATACACAAACTTTCTATGGAAGTAATCTTCATTGTCTAGAAAGTAAACTTGCATTTTAGCCTCTGGTAATGAAGCAACTTTAATGGTTAAGGGATTATCATTATCGTCTATGGTAATATTTATACCACTCAACCTCACTACTTCATGCAATCTGTTACGGCGCTCATTAATACAACCAAATCTTGGCATAAGTACCCTGATTTCGTTGTCTTTCTCTTGAATAGCTTGAGGCAACATTCTTGCCAACTCACCTACACTACTTACTTTTAGGAAAGGAGTCATTTCTGATGAAATGAACAGAACTCTCTTTTTGGTCATACTCACTTGGGTTAAAAAAAGTATGCAAAGTTAGGGAAATTGTTAATATTTTTCTTAATATTCGCCCCAAATCCTAATGCATACTTGTTATAGCGTTGAAAACCAAACAATAAAGTGATTCTGATAAAAAAATCTGGCGACTTATTATCGCATATTTCGAAATTAAGGGCTTCCAATTTAAGAATTGGCTTTGTTCCTACTATGGGAGCTCTGCATCTTGGGCATTTATCTTTAATTGAAGCTGCCAAGAAAAACTGTGATGTGGTAGTGTGTAGTATTTTTGTAAACCCCACACAATTTAATCAATTAAGCGATTTAAATTCTTACCCAAGAACCATTGAAAATGATATTCAATTATTGCTTTCTTGTTCTTGTGACATATTATTTCATCCTGAGGTAACAGAAATATATGGAGAAACATTGGAAAAGGAGTCTACAGAAGATTATGGTACTTTTATTCATTTATTAGAAGGTGCAAGCAGGCCAGGTCATTTTGATGGTGTGGTGACAGTATTACGAAAACTTTTTAAGATAGTTTTGCCCCATCAGGTATTTTTTGGCCAAAAGGATTATCAACAATGTTTAGTAGTTAACATGCTTATTCAGAGGAGTTTTCCTGAAGTTAAATTTAATCTTTGTCCGATTGCCAGAGAGATAGATGGCTTGGCCATGAGCAGTAGAAATGTGCGCTTAACAGCTAGTGAAAGATTGCTTGCCCCGAAAATCTATGAAAATTTACAATTAGTAGCACAAAACTGGAATTTGACTAGCTGGCAATCTGCTATGAACCAAGCCATTGAAAATTTAAGTAATGAACCTTTTGTATTTGAATACTTGAGTGCATGCGATCAAAATAGTCTTGAAGAATTAGGTTCATTTCAGGAAGATGCTATTATTTTGGCTGCCGTTCGTTTGGGTTCAACCCGATTAATTGACAATATAATCATACAGCCATAACAAGTAGGTTCTTGTGAATATAAAATTAATTACTATTTTTGACATATCTCCTACACTTAATTAAATAGCCAACAGGCAAATGCACGCACAAGAGAGATTTATAAAGGCAACAAAAGAAACCATCGTTGATAAAGAATATCGACAAAAAATTGGTCTTGTGCTTGATAATTTAGCCAATAATCAACAGAGAGGCGCCTTAACTTTTTCTAATTTGGCTCTAGCTAAACAGCGTGCGGCATACACAAAATGGAAGGTGGCCGAAAATTTAGATAAATACTTATTAGATTTTGAGGGCTCTATCATTAGAAAAGGAGGGAAGGTTGTTTGGGCGCATGATGCACAAAATGCCTTAGTAGAAATAGACGCAATTATCAAAAGAACCCAAGCCACTAAAATTGTAAAAAGTAAATCTGAATTAAGCAATGAAATTGGTTTGGTTCAGCATTTAAGAAAAATGAATGCGCGCGTAAGTGAAACAGGTTTTGGAGATTATTTGATTGATCTCATGGGTAAAAAGCCATTTCATACTATTTTGCCTGCTATAGATCAACCTAATTCGGCTGTAGCTTCTATATTAAATACGAAAATTAAATCTTCATTAGAGGCAAATCAGGAAGAAAGAGCCAGTGATGTGCGTGCAGAAATCAGAAATCAATTTTTTGATGCAGATATTGGTATTACTGGGGCTAATTTTTTAATTGCAGATACCGGGCTTGTTGCCTTAACAGAAAATGAGGGAAATGTACGTTTAAGTTTTGCTTTTGCAAAAACACATATTATTCTGGCTTCTATTGATAAGCTATTGCCTTCCATAACAGATTTAGAATTATTTTTCAGTCTCCTTTCTACTCATGCAACTGGGCAACAATTTGCCACTTATAACACAGTTACTGGGCCAACTTTAAAGGATGAAAAAGAAGGTCCAGGAGAATTTATTGTAATCTTGATAGATAATGGACGATCTAACTTATTGGCTACTCAAGATCAAAGACAAGCATTGAGCTGCATTAAATGTGGTGCCTGCAGTAATGTTTGTCCGGTTTTTAAAATAGTTGGCGGGCATTCCGCCTATCAAAGTTATCGTTCTGGTCCCATTGGCCAAATTGTGGCCCCATTGCAACAAGGTTTTCAAGAATTTCAATATTTAGGAAACCAATCCACCATTTGCGGAAAATGTACAGAGGTTTGTCCGGTTAACATAGATTTACATAATCATTTGTTGCGCAATAGGCATGAAAATTTGGTTCAAGGATTTGAAAAGACTGGAGAAAAACTGGCTTGGTATACTTGGAAGAAATTTATGTTAAGCAGGAAAGCGATGAACAGACCTGCAGCTATAAAAAACTTTACTCTGAAGCAATTTTATAAAAATGAGTGGGGTGAATCAAGGGAGTTCCCAAAAGTTGCGGATAAATCTTTTAACCAACTTTGGAGAGAAAAAAATGGAATGAAATAAATTCTTTTACAAGAAACTTTCTATAATTTTTTCTGTGCTTACACCTTCGGCTTCGGCTTTAAAGTTTTTAATTAATCGATGACGTAAAACATTCATAGCAACTGCTTTTACATCTTCTATATCTGGTGAAAATTTCCCTTTTACCAAGGCATGACATTTAGCACCAAGTAATAAAAATTGACCAGCCCTAGGCCCAGCCCCAAATTCTAAATATTCATTGGCCATGGTTCCAGCTAATTCAGTATTTGGCCGGGTTTTGCAAACCAATTTCACAGCATATTCTAATACATTTTCTGCAACCGGAACACGCCTAACTAATTGCTGAAAATATAATATCTCTTGTGCATGTAAAATTTTATTGAGTTGCGGAATAGTATTTCCAGTTGTACTTTTTACTATTTCTAATTCATCTTGGAAACTTGGGTAGCCAAGATTAATATTAAACATAAATCTATCTAATTGCGCTTCTGGCAATGGATAAGTACCCTCTTGTTCAATGGGGTTTTGTGTGGCTAGAACAAAGAATGGGGCCTCTAATTGATGTAATTTACCGCCTGTTGTAATCGATTTTTCTTGCATAGCTTCCAATAACGCTGCCTGCGTCTTTGGTGGAGTTCTATTGATCTCGTCGGCTAAGATGATATTTGCGAATATGGGTCCTCTGATAAACTTAAAATTTCTTTGTTCGTCTAATATTTCTGAGCCTGTAATGTCACTTGGCATTAAATCTGGTGTAAATTGAATTCTGCTAAAGTTTAAATCCAGCACTTCAGAGATAGATTTAATTAAAAGTGTTTTCGCTAGTCCGGGTAATCCAATTAAAAGGGAATGGCCGTTTGAAAAAATAGAAATAAGCACAGCTTCTACTACTTCTTCCTGACCAACTATTGCTTTTCTAATTTCGTTTTTTAGTTCATTAAACTTAAGATGAAGCGCCCTTGCTGCTTCGGCATCATTATTAAAAGATAACATAAGTTGTATTTATTTTTGAATCCAAGCTTGTAAGTTAGTACAGTCTGCATAGGGTTTTGCAACATGTATGTAAAATTGTTTTCTGTAACGTTCAACCCATTTCTCTCTAGTTTGTTGTTGTTTTTTTTCAAAAGCCATCGCTTGTAACTTTTGATAATCATCTTTTAAATTGGCTCTATGCGGTGGTGTTTCACTTTTGAGATAGAAAATTCTCCAAGCTCTTTTTTGGTCTGGGCCGGGCAGAGAAATTAATTCAGGCTCACTTAATTCACCTACTTCCATGCTTTGAACACTAATATTTAGTTCTTTGCTTAATTCATCAACCGGGATATGCGTATTGCCAAGTCCGCCTGAGCCAATAAATCCCCCGCTTCCTTTGGTGATCTCATCTGAAGAGAATTTCTTAGCTGCATCCTCAAATTTCATAGAATCTGATTTAATTAAGCCAATAATACTATCTAATTTTTCTTTAGCCAATTGCACATCAGAGCTATAAATTTTGGGCATAATCAAAATATGTCTGGCATTTACCTCTTCACCTTTTCTTTGAATAACCTGAATAATGTGAAATCCAAATTTGGTTTCAATAACTTTAGACACACTATCTGGCTTTAACCTAAATGCCATTCCCTCAAATTCAGGAACCATCATGCCTCTGCCAAAATACCCCAGTTCACCTCCTTTAATTGCTGAACCTTTATCGTCTGAGTATATTAATGCCAAGGTGCTAAATTTATCCCCATCTTCAATAATTCTTCGTCTAAGTTCTGTTATCTTTTCGAGCGCAGCTTGTTTAGATTCCTTACTGATTTTGGGTTCAATAATAATTTGAGCTAGCTCAACTTCAGCAGAAAAATAGGGCAGGCTATCTGCAGGAATAGACTCATAATAATTTTTTACATCTGTTGGTGTTACCTTCACATTGGCAACTATTTTAGCCATCATTGAAGATGCTAGTTGATTATTCCTTATTTTTTCTCGATTAGCGGTTTTTATATCTGCAATGCTTTTACCATAAATTTCTTCTAAGGCCTTTTCTCCACCATATTGTTGGGCAAAATATCTGATTCTTTCGTCTAATTCTCCATCCACGCGGTCTTCATTAACGGGTAAAGAATCTACCTGTGCTTTTAAAATAAGCAAGTTTTCTAATAATTTCTGCTCCAGTATGGCACATCTCAACGAGTCGCCAGTGGCTTTTCCATCTCTGCTAACTTGTTCAAGCGCAATTTCAATATCTGATCTTAGAATAATTTTATCTGCTACTACAGCAATAATTTCATCTACAATTTGAGCTTTTAGATTTATTCCCAAACTCAAAAACAAACAAAATGCAATTAATTTCTTCATGTGTATCTATGGAAATGCGCAATAATTTGGCAATGTAATGTTAGTTTTTCTCTTTGCAAACAACTCAATTTCTATAACGAATCTCATTGGATAAAGTTACATTTTATTGATTAATCAGCATGTAAATATAGGAAGCAATATTGATTTAGAATGATTATTCTTAAAAAAATCTGTTCACACTTAGAAGTTTTCTATTAATTAATGATTTTAATTAATAGATTGTTAGCATCTTACTAATTTTTTCTATGGATTTTAAGCCATTTCCAGAAAATAAACTCACGCAAATTTCTGTGTGGGCTAAACTGTTTAAATATTTGTTAAGTCCTGCTATGCAAGCCGCTGAAGTTGGTTCAATAAAATATCCAGATGCTGCCATTTCTTTCCATGAACTCATTATTTCATCATCTGAAACTAATATCACGGTTCCATGCGAATAGGTTATTGCTTCAAGCATTTCTAAAGCTCTTACCGGATTTGGTATGGCAATTCCTTCAGCAATGGTTTCTGATGCTTCATACTTTTCAATCAAAAAGTGCTCCTTATTAAATAGCTTATAAATTGGGCAGCAATGCTCGCTTTGAATGGCAATTATTTTAGGGATCTTTGCTATTATCCCCAAATGATACAATTCATTAAAGCCGATGTATGCACCCAAAATTAGGGTGCCATTTCCTGCTGGAAGTACTATAGAATCTGGAGTTTTCCAGTCTAATTGTTCGCAAATTTCATAGGCAATTGTTTTGGTACCATGAAAAAAATAAGGATTATAACAATGGCTTGCATAGTAACTTTTTTTAGCTGCTTCAAAAGCTTGTTTGGCAGTTTCTTTCCTGTTGCCTTGCACTGTTATAATGTTTGCACCCATGGCGCTAATCTGGGTTGTTTTTGCCACAGAGGTATCCTCTGGAACATATATGTCGCAAGAGATTTGTGCCTTCTTGGCATAGGTAGCAATTGAAGCTCCAGCATTACCGCTGCTGTCTTGAACCAAATGTTTGATGCCCAGATATTTGGCTTGTGTAATTAAAATGCTTGCACCTCGGTCTTTGTAACTTCCACTTGGGAATAAATATTCTTGTTTGATGAGTGCCTTTGTTCCGTCTTTAAATGTAAGGGGCAAAAGTGGAGTAAAACCTTCCTCAAAAGAGATTATTTCTGCTTCAATATCTATGGGTATGGCCTCTCTGTACCTCCATAAATTAAAAGGCCTATTCACTAATTTTAGTCGGTCAAATGTTGGCTGAAAGTCTATTTGAAGGAGTTCGAAATTTACGCCATGCCAAATTTTATTTTTTGTAGCATAAAAACTATTGGAATTTTGTCCGATAAACTGCATTTTCGTTTAATTTTAAATTAATTCTTAACAAAACACTTAAACTTTTGTTAAAAAACAATAGATTGCCTGTTTTAAAATAGAATTAAGAAGGATTTAAGAAACAAGCATTTTATATTTGAACCAGGATAAAGAGATATTGAGTATGAAAAAAATAAATTTACTAAAGATTGCAGAAAAAGTTGCTGTGTTGGCAATGCTCGTTTTGCTCATGTTAATGGGAGGATTCCAGCAGGAGGCCAAGGCTTCCCACGTTGTGGGATCAGATATCGCTTATTCTTGTACAACTACGCCGGGTGTTTACCGCGTTCAATTCAAGGTATATAGAGATTGCCAAGGTATTCAGCTTTGCGCTAACTGTCCTACTAGTTTAAGTCCCTCATGTGGTATTCCAATTGTGTTAACAGGTGGTACAGCCCCTGCTGGTTCTGGATTACCACCAAGTCCTTGTGCTGGTGTGAGTTTTGGTAGCCAAACCATTACCGTTGTTACTGCAGTGAGTGGTTTTGATGTGGTACAATTATGTTCTGAACAAAAATCTATTTGTAGCAACTGTGGTTCTAGAACGCCAGGAACCTTTGTGCCGGGTATTGAGGTATATACTTTTGAAGGTAATATTAGTTTAGCATCTATCCCTGCTAGCTGTTGTTTAATCAATATTGGTTACGATATCTGTTGTAGGAATAGTGCCATTACTACCTTAGCTAATCCTGGATCATTAAATTTTTACACACAAGGTACTATTAATCGTTGTGCTACCCCATGTAATTCTTCTCCAACATTTACCAATGACCCAGTTGCTGTTACCTGTGCCGGACAAGATTTTACCTATAACTTAGGTGCTATTGACCCTGATGGAGATTCATTAAGTTATGCTTTTGGTCAATCATTAACAGGTCCTGGTGCAACTGCTCCTTATGTTTCCCCATATAGTCCTACAGTGCCATTGCCATATTTGGGAGCTCCTATTCAATCACCACCTGCAGTTCCACCTATTGGGATTAGTATAGATCCAGTTACTGGTGACTTACGTTTTAGGCCAATGGGTACTTTTGTGGCCAACTTAATTATTGAAGTACGACAGTGGAAAATGGTAGGAGGTGTGCCCACTTTAATGGGTGTTACACGACGAGATATTCAGTTTTATAGTAGGATTTGCCCAGATAATAATCCACCGGTACTCAGAACCTGGACCAATGATGGTGTTTTAAGTTCTCCGCAGCCAAATTACAGTTACTCTATTTGTGCTGGTCAACAATTGTGTTTTATGGTTTCTGCTTGGGATAATATTGCTGGTTGGGATACAACGGATATGACCTGGAATTCACCTACTTTGCTAGTGAGCAAAGGTGCTACCTTTGTGAAGGCTTATAATCCGGTTCAAAGAACCATGCTTGGTCCAAAGTATGATAGTATGCGTTTTTGTTGGACACCACCTGCAGATATGGCAAGTAACTTACCTTATTATTTCGTAGTTACTGCCAAAGATAGGGCTTGTCCTATCCCAGCCCGAACTACCCGTTCATTTAGTATTTTAGTAAGAAGGGTGCCAATGGCAAATATCGTTAAAACCAATAAAAATTGCGGTTTCTATGATTTTTCATACAATCAAACTAACGTGGTACCCATTAATCCATCTTACACTAAATTTTTAATTGAAACCAGTCCTAATTCCAATACCTATCAAACTTATAATGGACCGAGTGTAAGTAATCACCGCTTTATACAAGGTGGTTGGCATCGCATTCGCTTGCAATTAACCACCACTGCTCCTCCGGCACCCAATGGTTGTCCGAACGATAATATATGGGATTCAGTGTTGGTAGCTTCTCCGGTAGAAGTATCTATTCGCGATACATTCAATTGTTTTGGAACACCAG
>CANHDN010000030.1 GCA_947459415.1 Bacteroidota bacterium | reverse complement strand
TGCCCACGCATTCAAAGGCTTTTTTGAATTCTTCGGTTGAACCCAAACCAATAATGAAAGGCTTTAAAATAACCCCTTGACTTTGTAATGCTTCAGAAACTGCACAAGGGTCTCCCTGACATTCTTCTATACCATCTGTTATTAAAATAATTACATTTCTAGTATATGGCTCTTTTGGAAAATCATAAGCAGATTGCAACAAAGAATGCGCAATGAGTGTTGTTCCTTTGGGAGAAATTGCTTGAATTCTATTTTTAACCTCTTCAAAATTATCTTTTCTAAAAGGCACCTCTAATCGCGTATCCTTACAATTTCGCTGATTTGGCGGAGAGGTGTGTCCGTATACCCTCAAAGCTATTTCCAAATTTGGTGTACCCACCAAACTATCAATTGTTTTTCCCAATAACCTGCGCGCTACATTAATTCTAGAATCATTGTCCATGCGGGCATACATGCTTCCGCTGGCATCTAATAAAAATAATATCCGCGTTTTAATGGGGCGAGTAACTTGGGCATGCAAATATTGGCCAGTAAAAACAAGCAAGATCAATACAATAACATATCTAAATACGTATTTCATGCCCAATAAACGAAAACTAATAATCACCTATTGTTTCGGGCAATTGAGCTAAGGCATTTGCCAACTCGGCATCATTAGGTGCAACCCCGTGCCATTTATGACTACCCATCATAAAATCTACAGGGTAACCCATTTCTGTTTTCATAACAACAAAAATCGGTTTCCCTTTTCCTGTTAAAGACTTAGCCTTAGCCATGGTATCTAATATATTTTGCATGTCATGACCATCCATCTGCAAAATTTCCCAACCAAAAGATCTTACTTTTTCTGCAATATCATCGCCTAAGCCCATCACCTCGCGGGTTGAACCATCAATTTGCTGACCATTATAATCAATGGTTACAATCAGATTATCAATTTTATGATGTGCTGCAAACATGAGTGCTTCCCAATTTTGGCCTTCTTGAATTTCACCATCACCCATTAAAGCATATACCAGGTGTGAATCATGATTCAATTTTTTAGAAAGCGCTGCGCCAGCCGCAACAGAAATGCCCTGACCCAAAGAACCAGATGCTACACGTACTCCTGGCAAATGCTCGTGCGTAGTTGGGTGACCTTGTAATCGGGTGTTCAGTTTCCTAAATGTTTTTAACTCTTCCACCGGAAAATAACCTGAACGCGCTAAAACACTGTAAAAAACGGGAGAAATATGCCCATTGGAAAGAAAGAAAATATCTTCATTTAACCCATCCATTTTAAAATCTGGATGATGTTCCATGATGTTAAAATAAAGGGCCGCCAAAAAATCGGCACATCCCAAAGATCCACCCGGGTGACCGCTTTTACAACCATGCACCATGCGTAATATATCACGGCGTATTTGCGAAGTTAATTTGCTGATTTCTTGAGCGCTAAGTTTATTCATGATGCTATGTATGAGAAAGAAAGGGACAAAAATACAAAGTAATGCTGAGCTTTAAAAGTATATGTTCATTAAACCAACTATTTTAACCATCAAATTTTTGGTTCGCGCACTTTATAAGTTGCTTACAGGGAAATGAAGGATAAATTTTGTCCCCAGATTAACCTTACTTTCTACTGCAACTTTGCCTCCTAATGATTCAACTTGAGATTTAACCATGTACAAACCCATGCCTCTCCCTTCTGTATGGTAATGAAAACGTTTATACAGCATAAATAGTTGATCCCCTTTTTTATCTAAATCTATACCCAATCCATTGTCTTCAAAAGAAATCTTAATGCCATCTTCTGCCATCCAACTTTTAATTTTAATGATGGGCGCCACATCACTTTTCTTGTATTTGATACTATTACTAATGAGATTATAAAACACACTGTATAAATATGTTTTTACGGTAGATAGTTGATTAATTTCTTTAAAATCTGATTCAATAACAACATTCTGTTCAGAAATTATGTGTGAAATACTCTGGGTTATTTCATGAATGGTATCAGAAAACGAAACAGAAACATGAGGTTCATTAATCTCTCGCTTCTTTTGCAAAATGTAATTTAAATCTCTTATAACAGTATCAAGGGCATTAGCAGATTTATTCAAACCCAAAACAAGTGTATCCTTTATTTCTTGTTCTAAATCTTCAGAAATTAACATATCGCTCGTGCCAAGAATATTTGCAACAGGGGCTCTAAGATTATGTGAAACAATAAACGAAAATTGCTCTAAATCTCTATTTCTCTGAATAAGATCCTCTAAAACTCTTAACTTTTCTTTCTCTAATAACTTCTTCTCAGTAATATCTTTAATAACCTTACTTAAACCAATTATTTTACCTTCATTACTGAAAATTGCAGAAATAGAAATTGACACATGAATTACCTTTCCCTCTTTGGTAATTCGAGAGGTTTCGTAAGGCTTGATTTGTTCATTGTTTAGTAATTTTAGCATAAAACTATCTTCATCCTGAATATAATCTTGACCGATTATAATTGCTTCATGCTTGCCCAATATTTCATCAGAATGATACCCAAAAATACGCGTAGCACTTGGATTCCAAGAGGTGATAAACCCATCCAAATTTTTAGAAATGATGGCATCTTCTGAAGAATCAATGATTAATGCCGCTAAAGCAAGCTTTTTAGCACTTTGCTCAGCCTTTAACTTAGCAATCAAGAGTTCTTGTTCTTGATTTTTTCTAGTAGTAATATCCCTGTAATTAATTACTAAGGAGCCTACACTTGCATCATTTAATAAATTCTTAATAGACCCTTCAATCCAAATATAATGCTCCTGATTTTTTAATATCCTGGCCTGAAAATTAAATGCATCCTCTGGCTGTTTGATAGATTGATTTAGAATTGAATTAATCTCATAAATATCATTCGGGTGAACAAAATCTAGAATTTCTTTACCAATATAATTTGAGTGGCTACTATCCAATAATAATGCACTATTGGGGCTTTGATATTGAATTTGAAATTGCTCACTTAATAAAATAATTGTATCACTGATACTTTCCAGCAATTTGTGAAATCGCTGTTCATTATCCTTTAATTTTACCTCAGCTAAATACCTCTCAGTAATATCTGTAACAAATATCATAAGTCTACTGGCATTACTTCCAAATGGTATAGGAATTACTCTAATCTTTACCCAAAACTTTTCATTAATATTCAACTCAAAATCTGAGGACACATTCGTATCAAAACACTGCTGAATGTTGGCTAAAACTAAGTTCTTGATGTTAGATGGAAGTAAGTGTTTTAAATTTTTGCCGATGAGTTCATCTTTTAAAAATAAATTTCCTACTCCTTTGTTTACCACAATTATTTGAAAATTTACATTCAATAGAAAAATCAAATCTGGCGAATGTTCAAATTGATATTTAAAAAGTTCTTCTATATCGCTTTTTTCTGAAACATTTCTTTTAGTAAAAATTAAACCACCAACGATATTATCTGTATTAAACCATGGAGTAATTTCCCAATTTACCGGAATAAAATCCAAGCCTTTTTTATTAATACAATCTTTGGTGCAGGTATATTTTTTACCTTTTAAACAATTTTCATATACCTCAATCCATTCCTCAGATTTATCAGGAAAAATTTCGTAATGAGACCTGCCAATAATTGAATTTTCATTTTGTTCAACATCTATTTGCCAATTTTTATTTGCCATTAAATAGCATAAATCTGCATCCACCACTGCAATTGAATCAATATCATGATTGAATTGTATGCTGCCATACAATTCAATTTGAGAATTAAACCTAATAACTTCTTGTTTGCGTTTAATAATTTTTGTAACTACCAAATTGGGCTCCAAATAGCTATGATTTGCCTGAATTTCGAAGCCAACATTAACAGACTGATAATAATCTGAAAAAACACTTTTCTGATGAGTAAAACTTACATTCATTTCATTATAAACATCACTCTCCTTGCCAAAAAGCCTACTAGCCCTGCTTCCAATTTCTATTAAACTAGCTATTTTATTTTTATCATAAGCATAAGGTAAGCTTAATGAAATTAAAATAAAATCATTGTCTACTCTTAGCCAAGTAAAAACTACTTCCCCATCCTGATGATCAGATTTAAAAAAATCAGAATAATCCATGAATTCATTACTTTCAGTTTGTTTCATTAATTTTTTATTATTTCATGAAATGTGCTACTAAAATAAAAATGTAAAATAAACAAAATATATTATTAAACCTCAAGCAGCTGTAATCAATTTAGTTTATTATTTGAGAAATACTTTACTTTTGTTGCTCTCAAGGATAAATACCTTTGCATGAAAAAAATTATAGATATAGTCTGTAGCCCAGAAACAGCTGGCACCAAAGAGTCCATTCAGCAATTTATTTGCAAAAACTATGGATTTTTACCCGAAGAAATCTCTGGAATACAAATCTTGAAAAAAAGTTTGGATGCGCGCAGAAATCCAATAAAAGTTAATATTCAAATAGCTGTGTTTTTTCATGAAAACCCAGATGAGATTGCCTTTGAATTACACTTGCAACATATTAGTACTGCGCCAGAAATTGCGATTGTAGGAGCTGGCCCTGCAGGCTTATTTGCAGCCATTAAACTCATAGAGCTTGGATTTAAACCCGTTATTTTTGAAAGAGGAAAGCCAGTTAAAGAACGCCGCAGAGACTTAGCTAATATTACCAAAAATAATATTGTAAATTCAGATAGTAATTATTGTTTTGGCGAAGGAGGGGCAGGAACCTATAGCGATGGAAAGTTATATACCCGGAGTAGCAAACGAGGAGATGTTAAGAGAATTCTTCAAATTTTGGTAAAATTTGGAGCTCAGGAAAATATATTATATGAAGCACATCCACATATAGGAACAAATAAACTTCCAGGAATTATTGAATCTATCAGAAATCAAATTATAGCCTGCGGAGGTGTATTTCATTTTAATTCAAGAGTTACAGATTTTAAAATAGAACATCAAGCAATAAAAGGTTTATATGTAAACGATAACTATTATTCATTTAGTAAAGTAATTCTAGCCACAGGCCATTCAGCACGCGATATTTACGAAATACTTCATTCAAAAAATGTTTTAATAGAGGCTAAACCTTTTGCTTTGGGTGTGCGTGTAGAACATCCTCAAAGTTTAATAGATAGCATTCAGTATAAATGTGGAACAGATAGAGGACCTTTTTTACCTGCAGCTAGTTACAGTTTGGTTCAACAGGTAGCTAACAGAGGCGTTTTTAGTTTTTGCATGTGCCCGGGTGGCATCATTGCACCTGCCATGACTGCGCCTGGTGAGATTGTAGTGAATGGATGGAGTCCGAGCAAGCGGAATAACCCATATGCAAATAGTGGGATAGTGGTATCGGTTCAACCCGAAGATTATAAAATGTTTGAAGTTTATGGGCCACTTGCCGGATTAAAATTTCAATCGCAGGTAGAAATAGATAGTTTCCAAAAAGGCAATCAAAGTTTACAAGCACCGGCGCAAAAACTGAGTGATTTTGTATCTAAAAAAACCTCCACACACATTCCCAAAAATTCATATTTACCCGGAACAGTGAGTAGAAACTTGCACGATATTCTACCTCCATTTGTAGCCAAATCTTTGCAACAAGCATTTATTTTATTTGGGCAAAAAATGAAAGGATACCTCACTGAGGAGGCGGTAATTTTAGCCACAGAATCAAGAACATCATCACCTGTTAGAATACCCAGGAACAAAGAAAATTTTGAGCATCCACAAATAAAAGGATTATATCCATGCGCAGAAGGCGCAGGTTATGCAGGAGGAATTGTAAGTGCTGCTATGGATGGAGAAAATTCTGCATTGGCCTGCGTAAACAACTTTTAAATGAAATAAAAATGAAAAATCTTATTCAAGTTATATCGCTTATTTTACTGAACAATATTTTTTTATTTGCTGGCACCATTACACTTTCACCAGGCAGTATTCCAAGCTTTGGAAACTGTGCTATCTACTTTGCTAGTGATGCTCAAAAATATACTGTTAGTGGCAGTGCCTTAAGCGCCCCATTGGTAATTACAGCACCAAGTCATTTTGAAATATCTTTAGTTTATAATAGTCAATTTGCCCAAAGCATAACGCTATTGCCCATAGCAGGAAATGTAAGCAATACGGTAATTTATGTAAGATTTAGTCCTTACCTAACTGGTAGCCAAAGTGGAAATTTAGTACATAGTAGTCTTGGAAGCAGCACACAAAATAGAGTAATTATAGGTAATGCCTTGGCAAATACTGCCACAGGAACTAATGCCTCCACATACTACAGCACCATTGGAAATAGCGCAGGAATAACGCTAAAAACTGCTTTGTATAATAAAATTTTAGGTCATACGGTAACCGCTTATGGGAGCGGCAGCAGCGGTTTGTGGGCCACTTACCCCACTACAGATCCATTTTATAATGGAAAAGTTTGGGATATTTATTCTACACGTTTAGATGTAAATTCACCATTTGAGTTTACTTTTAGTGCTGACCAATGTGGAACCTATTCTGTTGAGGGCGATTGTTATAATCGTGAACATAGCTTTCCTCAAAGTTGGTTTGGCCAAGCCAGTCCGATGGTTTCTGACATGTTTCATATTTACCCAACAGACGGAAAGGTAAATGGGGTAAGAAGTAATTATCCATTTGGTGAAGTAAGCAGCCCAACATACACTACCCTTCAAGGTGCTAAACTTGGGAACAATACGACTGCTGGCTATACAGGAATTGTGTTTGAACCGATTAACGACTATAAAGGAGACTTAGCACGAAGTTTTTTTTACATGGCAACCCGCTATCAAAATCTCATTGCATCTTGGCAAAATACCGGAAATGCAAATGATGTGTTAGCTGGAAATAACAATACAGTTTACGACCCATGGTTCATAGAGTTATTACTTAAATGGCACAATCAAGACCCTCCTAGTGTAAAAGAATTAAATAGAAACAATGCCATTTTTGGATATCAAAATAATAGAAATCCGTTTATTGATAGCCCGCAATATGTTCACCGCATTTGGGGAACAAGATTAGCAAATGAACCTACTATTGCAGCCACACAGTTTAATAGATTAAGCTTTGGAAGCAATAGTTTAAATATCTCTTGGAAGAGCGGAAACGGACAAAAAAGAATGGTAATAGCTCGGGCAGGTGCCCCAGTTAATGCAATACCAAACGATTCTCAATCCTATAACGCAAATGTACAATTTGGAAATGGCAGCCAATTAGGTTCAGGAAATTTTGTGGTATATAATGGCATGGGGAGCAACATAGAAATAAACGGCTTGAACCCAGCCATTGTCTATCATTTTTCAATAGTAGAATATAATGGAACAGGCAATGCAATAAATTATTTAACATCGAGCGTGTTACATTCTGGTAGTGTTAGCTTACCTGTGTCTTGGCTGTCTGTAAATGCACAATTACTAACACCTCAGAAAATAGCTATAAACTGGGAAACAGCTCATGAGGAAAATAACAGTTACTTTGAGATAGAACGTTCCCAAAACAAACAATTTACTAAGATAGGAAGGCTCAATGCCATTGGAAACAGCCATACGATTTCAAGATATAGTTACCTAGATGAAGCGCTTTCTGAGGGCAGTAATGACTATTATTATAGAATTAAACAAGTAGACTTAGATGGCAAGTTCTCCTATTCAAGCGTAGTTTCTGTTCATATTAATAAATATAAAGAACCTGCTATTAGCATAGTTAATCCCATTCAAAACGGAATTCAATTATATTATGAGGGTGAACCAGAAGAAATAGAGATCTGGATAAACAATTTAAAGGGTGAATGCGTTGTTCATACTAAATCAAACTTAAATCATGACACGTTTATTCCCCTGGAAAATCATCTTACTGCAGGTATGTATGTTATGCGTATCATGCAACGCTCAAGAATCCAATCGATCAAAATCATCCAACCCTAAAATGAATACTTTAACTAAACACAAGGAAATTAGTAAAAATCATGATTTTACAGTTCAAAAGAACGATTCAGATTGGAAAAAAATATTAAGTCCTGAGCAATACAGAATTTTAAGAGAAAAAGGAACCGAACGCCCTTTTAGCAGCGAATTAGAAGAAGTGTATGATGGTGGTAAATATAGTTGTGCAGCATGTGGAAATGAACTATTTGATAGCGAAACCAAATTTGACAGCGGCTGTGGTTGGCCAAGTTTTTATGAAGCATTGAACCCCGATAAAATTGTGGTTCAAACGGATAGAACCCATGGAATGATTAGAACAGAGATTATGTGTGCCAAATGTGGTGGACACCTTGGGCATGTTTTTGATGATGGCCCAAGAGACAAAACAGGGTTAAGATACTGCGTTAATGGGAAATCACTGAACTTTAAGAAGAAGTAAAAGCGTACTTTTATAAAATCCTATTTTTTTGCATCTTTGAAGACTTAATGAGGGAACATGCTTAAATTTCTTTTTTATCTATTCATATTTTACATCGTTTACAGATATGTGTTTGGCGGTTTTAAGGTAAAGGTATTTCACTATCATCAAAATACCCCACCATCACACCCCAATCAGACAAGTTACCAGGAAGAGGGTAAAATTACCATTAATCCAAAAGTAAATGCCAAAAATAAACCTAATGATGATAAATTGGGCGAATATGTAGATTACGAAGAGGTGAAATAAACTTAAATGGAAAAGAAAATTAGATCCCTACTACAAAAAACTTTAGGTACAGAATCTTATTTGGGTTTTGTTAGTAGCACCTATATCCAATTAATTAAGGCAGGATTTTTAAAAGAAAAATACCCCGAGTTATTTTTTTTAAAAAATATCATAAAGCCCGGATATGTATGCGTAGACATAGGCGCTAATGTAGGATATTATTCAGTATTCCTTTCTAAATATGCTGGTATTTCTGGCAAGGTACATGCCATAGAGCCAGTCCCAATTTTTGGAAATGTATTTCTTAAAAATACTAAAAAATTTGCGTTAAATAATATCAGTTTGTATCGTTGCGCATTGGGTTCAGAAAGAAAGGAAGTTAAGCTTGGAACTCCTATGATTGATGGGGTTTTTAGACATGGACTCACGAAAATTATTGAAAATACTACTGCAGAAAATGCAGAAACGTACCAAGCGCAAATGGAAATTGCAGATGAGTTGTTTGCACCCATTGCTAAAATAGATTTTTTGAAATGTGATGTGGAGGGCTACGAAATTATTTTATTCCCTCAAATGATAGGCACATTAAGTCGATGCAAACCCATGATTCAAATAGAAATTTCTAGTAAAGAAAATAGAGAGAAAATAATCTCTATCCTTGAACCAATGTCTTATAAAATATATAGGCTAAGCCAAAATAACTTAATAGAAATGACTACCAATGAAGCAATTCAATTTGAGGGTGGTGATTTCTATTTTAAGGTCAATTAGTCTATTGAATTACCAATCATCCTCGTCTACAATAATTGGTTCGCGTAGGGCTGATTTTAAACTTTCTGTTAATTTTAATATATCACGGTTAGCATTGCGTAAAATGGCATCATGCTCTCTAATTTTCGCGGTGCTCGTGTAGTAATATTCAAAATAATTGCGCGTACCTTTTCCTTCTGCAGGTTTTACAGACTCGTGCACAATATTAGATATTTGATAACGATAACGACCCTCTTTGATAAAAACAGTTAACTTAAATTCGAACCTACCAATAGGCCTTTTAGTGTATTTGTTTAAATAAGAATAGGCTGGAATACTCCCAATATAAGTAAGCTTTTGATTACGTTTATCAAGCTCAAGCTTAACATCTTTTCCTAAGTTTGCCGCTACCCAACGTTTTGTTCTCAAATAAAGTGAATCTGAGCCACTCTCCTCTTGTTCCACTACGCCATTGTATGTAATTAAATTGGTTGCAGAATCAATCACTAAAACAATTCTTTCATAAGGTTTTGCGATCGGTTTAAGCTCCTTAGGATTTCCATTTTCATCTAATTCCTGAGCAGAATCTCCATCGATCATGGCAGACGAATCTGGTTCAGCAAAATCAAAGGCAGGATTTTCCTCTTCAACTTGCGCATTCACGTTTAAAACCGTAAAACCAAACAATAATACAAATACAAATCTAACTATATTTTTCATCTCTATTTTTTTTCTAATTTACCAATTTTCGTTCCACTTTTCAGGTAAAACGTAACTATTTATTATGACATTGTTTAATTGGGGCTCAATTTTATAGAAAATCTGCTACAAAAAAAAGATTAAAGTTTGCTGTCTCCCTTAGAAACAAGTAATTTTTCCTTTTTCACCTTAGCTTTCGATGACTTTTTATAAGTTGGCTCGAACCCATTAGCACGCATCGCATCCCAGTATTCTTTACCATAGGCAACATATATTTCGTCGCCTGGCTTAATGGTGCGAGAAGCAATAATATATGGTTTGCTTTTGATTACCTCAAAACGAGCATTATTTCTAAAACCTGGCAAACGTACAAGACCAGAAGCATCATTGGCATACCTAGCCAAAGATTCAGGCACATGTTGAGCGTCTATACACTTTTTGTCCGATACATAAAAATAATACATGCCAACACCATCTAGTGCCTCATTTCGTCTCTGACATTCGGCCCAAGTAACAATTTCCCCTGTATATTCAATAACACGATCGCCACGTTTAAAAACTTCTTTGGCAAACAAACCTTTACCCGCACCTGGTATACGCGACTTTTTAACTTCTAAACTCATGTATTCGCAAAAATGGGAAAACTATCTTACAAATCAGTATGCAAGAAGAAAAAAAATAAAAAAGAATCTTGATGCCTAATTAAAATGAAATGAAAATATAGGAGCCATGATACATTAAAAATCTTATTCAAATGGTTTACCTCATCCACCTAGCTGTAAAAAACAAAAAAGTTGTATCCGAAACATGGCATTTCTGGATACAACTTCTTTACGATTTACTCACCATAACAAATTACCGTGAGTTGCGAAATAAATGATGTATATTGTGTTACTTTATTCGTCGATTTCTTCTTCTGAGATAGGATCAACATTCTCTTGTTCATTACCCAGAATCACCTCGGTAATTTCATTACCTTTTATAATATACTTGATTCCATCTACTAAATATTCGCCATCTAAATCACTCACCTTTTTCCCAATAACCCTATCATATAATTCTAACTCTGAAAGCATCATACTACTTTCATTAGGATTTTCTACCTTTTCTATATCTGTTGATTTATTTGAATTAGAAAATTGTTTTCTATAGGCTAATTTAAGATTTAAAGAATCTAAACTTCTCTTTAAATTTTGAATTCTACCATCCCAATATTCAGCATAGCTCACACCAGTTCCCTCCATTTTAAATGATGATTGATGTTCCATCTTATTTAAAATTATTTCAGGTGAATTTTCAAAATCCTCGGGAATAACATCAGCTGAAGGATCAGAAATATTGACATCCGATTCAGAAGAAATATTTTTTAATGTAAATTGAGCAAAATCAAGATTATTCAGAGTATCAACATTAGTCCATTGAATAAAGTCTTGTAAAAGCTTTTCACTTTTAATATTTTCAGCATGCAAGATTTCGGCTTCCTTTTTTGGCTTTATTAGCAAGAAGTAAACCCCTGAAAAAACCAAGGAAATTAATAGTAGTAAAATAGTTAAACTTACCTGCCAAGTCTTAATTATTTGCTTGAATTTTGGAGGATAATTTCCTAAATTTTCATTGATTTTCTTTACAAAAGCACCAACAATCACAGCTTCCTGACTATCTAAACGCTTATCTTCCATTGCCATCTCTTTTAATCGAGTAAAAACAAGTTCAGACCTTTCTTTGGTAGAAATAACGAAATCAATATCTTCTAGTGGCTTCAGTTCTTTAGCCGTCA
Source organism: Bacteroidota bacterium (assembly GCA_947459415.1). Lineage (GTDB taxonomy): Bacteria > Bacteroidota > Bacteroidia > UKL13-3 > UKL13-3 > B1. The sequence goes on along the minus strand of CANHDN010000030.1, from coordinate 10,807 downwards.
TTAAACCAAATAATGCACTTTTTTCAGAGGCCGAATATTCAGTCATTCCAGAAATCGCATTCGCTAAAACCAATTTTTCTTCTTCTGCTATATTTCCATCAGCCTTTGCTACATAAATAAGCATTCGTATTTCATTATATTTATCTCTTTTATCTTTATAACTTTTAGTCATAAAAGCTTCTGACCATTTAGACTTATAAATTAAAAAAATATTTCTTAGAGAGAAATGTTTTACGGCAGTTGGATTTGTATGAAATAAAACTTCTTTTAGAGATGGTAATCCCATAAAAGATAGCTTGTGCATAGTTGCTGTTAAAAAATGATTGTATTCTAAAGTTCTTGCAGGAACAACATCATAATAAACAGATTCCACAAAAAGTTTAGGATAATCATCTTTTGTTAATCCTGAGGCATCTTGTACTTTTTTACACATTTCTGCTGTGAAAGTATCATAATTAGAAGATACATTTCCATTATCATTCTGATATGTTTGAGTTAGCCTTAAACCAGAGCTATCCAGGAAATTATACAATAATTCAGGAGATTTTTCAAGATTTGGTATGCTTTCAGTTTGGTATGTAAAATACTCTGCATCAATATTTGATGGTTCTAATTCAACATAAATCATTTCTCCCAAACGACCATGACCCTTACATTTTTCACAAGTTATTTTCCCTTTTCCTTCACAAAAATCTTTACCTGTAGCAGCATCAAATGCTTTACCAATTCCGTATGCCGAATTATTGCTTCTACTACATGTAACCTTGCCAGTTCCGTTACACTTTTTGTGTTTATACTTCCCGCTTTGATAAAAAACTACATGGCTATCTGTACTATCAATATTTCCATGTTTACAAGATAATCTTTTATTTCCAACTGCACCGCCGCTATCACTTGCAACAACCTCACCCGGACAATCAATATCTCCAGAGCCACTGCAAGTAGGGCAATTCATTTCTCCTTGACCTTTACATTGATCACATGCACAAGATCTAGTTAAACTTGGTAGGTAAAAAATTGATTGCTTATCACTCGGTGAATTGCCACTAAAATTTATAGGTATATGTTTAAAATAATTTGTTTTTAATTTTTGATATTCATCAGAACCAGAAGAACTTCCTGATGATAATTTTGAAAAAATTGAACTTTTAGAAATCTCCTGACCAAAATCTGAAGATTTACCATTTTTCTTGAGCCAATTTTGATACCCATTTTTTAAATAAAACATTGATTCTACCTTCTCTGCTATACCAGGAGTAGAAGGTCCAGAAATGGAGTCTTCAGATAGATTTGTTTTATCGTCGGTTACTTTGTCTATAAAAGATTGAGAAACTTCAGCAACAACTTCTGAAGATCCATCATAGTTAGAATCAAACTCATTTTTAACACTATCGTCTAAAATAAATTTAACCTTAGTTGCTTTATAATTTACAAAACGAGCATGATATCTTAGATAATATACATTATTCTCTATTGGTGAGGAGCCTACAATCATCTGATCATATTTCTCTTGATAATTTGACTTTAAATTATCAATAAGCTCTTCATCTTTATTTATGCGAGCTTGTTCAATTTTCTTAATTATATTTTCTTTCATGAAAATTACTTTTGTTTATCTTTTATTAAAATTATTAGCTTTTTCTACTTTTATATTCATCTTTACACCTATTAGAACAAAAAAAGCCTTTAGCTCCGCCAAGCCAATTTCTAAGGGTTAGCCATCCAGAAGGACAACCATCATAACTATCTGGCGAACTATATCCTGTTCTTCCGCAGTTCAAACAACTAACTGTATTTGCCATTTATTTAAAATATTATTTTTCTTACTCTTATGGTTTTTCAGATTACACCTCCCGAAAATCTCTTCGAGGAAAGTCGTTTTTTAAAGTGGGTTCTGACCTCCACATATCATATTTTTAAAATATAAATTAAGCAACTGAATTGAGGTTGCAGTTTGCTCAACATTAATCTCTCCAATCAAAATTTATATCACCAAATTTTTCATATACATATGACACTTTATTTGCATTCCACTTCAAAGGAGCATTTAAGTCTTTTTTAATAAATCTTATATAATTATATATCGTTCGCTCACTTACTCCTACAATGGATGCAAGCTCTTTTGGCTTACCTGTACAACTTGCTTTTATAAGTTTATGTATCAACATTATTTTTCTTATATCCATCTAAAAAATTAGTTGCAATGATTAAATTTATGACACTACTTTTAATATATAAAACGAATCAATTCTGCATTTGTACTAATTGATTAATGAAAAAATTTATTTTTGCGCCGATTAATGAACAGAGAAGAAAAAATAAATGAATACGATTTAGCAAAGGATTATTTACAAGGTAAAGATCAAGCTTTGGGTAAATTATATGCATTATATTATTCGTCGCTGGTTATGATTGCATATAAATACACACAAAATACTGAAAAAAGTAAAGATATTATAAGTAGTGTATTTGAAAAGTTATTAAGCTTGGATGCACAAAACAGAAATATGGTTTTTTTACACCCAACGAAAGGTTTATACCCATTTCTTGTAAGTATTATTAAAAATAAAGGATTAGATGATACCAAACAAATTAAGTTACATCAAGAAATAAATAAGCAAATTGAAGCTTTAATGCAATCAACTAGTACAAATGCTATTTTTAATCGTTTTGAAGAAGAAGCAATTAAACAATTACTTTGTAATTTACCCAAGCGAGAAGAGGAAATTTTAACTTTACATTTACAAGGTTTTAAAAATGATGAGATCGCTAATAAACTTCAAATAAGTTACAATACTGTTCGCAATACACTGAATAGTGCTAAACAGCGTGTAAAAAAAATTTGGCAATTATTTATGTAATGATAGAAAAAAATAAACACAGTTATACAGAAGTGCTCAATGGTTTATTAAAACAAGAGCCCTATTTTATAAATTACATCAAATCAAATAATTTTGAAGACGATGATTTAAGTGGCCTAAAATTGTTTTTAGAAAACTTAAACTATGACATGGATGCATTAGATAATTTTATTTCAGTTAAACCTTTAATAATTCCTAATAAGAAAAAATATTTTAGCTACTATAAAATTGCGGCATCATTTATTTTAATAATAAGCATTAGCTACCTTGTTAAGTTGAATTTAAATAAAAAACATGCTATTGCTCCTTACCTAGTAGAAGATATTGGTTTTAAAATTTGGATGAGCCAAAATAGTTCTCAGGTTGATTTGTTAAATGGTATGAATTATTATAGAAATAAAAACTACAAGGAAGCCATAATTTATTTCTCAAAATTCCCCAATAATGATACCGCACTATACTACAGTGGCATAAGCGCAATACAGCTAGAAAAATTAAATGAGGCTGAAACTTACTTTAATAATATCCCTAATGAATCAATATACAAGAACAAATCATTATATTATACATCATTGTGCTTTATATTCAATAACAACCAAAAAAAGGGAATTGAAATACTAAAGAACACCCATTTTGATGAGCAAGATTATAGAATAAAAAAAATAGAGCTATTAGAGGCAATTAACAAATAAATATTAGTTCCTAGGTTTAAATCTTGGTCATGACAAAAAAAACAACCCTAATTGTTTTACTAATTTCAATATTTACAAGTACTAGTTTTGCACAAAATCTCCCACTTAAATTATTTTGGAATGGCAAAACAAATGAAGCAATAGCTTTATCAAAAAAAATATTGTTAAATAAAAATACTTATTCAAATCAAGAATTAAGCAGTAGTTATGACTTTTTAGCTGAATATAATATAGATCAAGGTCATTATGAGGCATTTTTAAAATTTGTAAACCTAGACTTTAAAACCAATCATAGAACTGCCTTTGATAGTGCATTTTTTTATGCTAGAATAGCTAATTATTATCATTGTTATATTAACCCAGACTCATCTTTATACTTTTTCTTAAAAGCAAAAGATTGTTTTAGTAAAGCAACACTTAATCTGACTGATTCTAACTCCATTGCTAGATATTATGGATATTTAGGAAATGCATCTAGAAATTTAAGATATCGGAATGTTTCACTTTTAGACTCGGCAAATCTATTTGCTAAAACAGCATTTACACAAGCTGTAAATCATAGAAAATATGCAACCTTTCTTATTGATGAAATAAGTAACTTTACGAACAAGAAAGGAAAAAAATTAAAATTTAAACAAGATTATTCTAATTGTATTTCTCATTTAAAATTAGCTGAAAAAAAAGCATCAGAAATATTTAAAAATAAAAAAAGCGATTTACATAGTAGAATTTTTAACCTGTGGGCGCTAGCAGAAAGATTAAATTCCAATATTTCAAAAAGCCATAAATTAACAAAGATGGCCAGATCATCATTAATTGATAATAAAAATGTATTAAATCCTTTTGAATATGCCGCTAGTTTAAATGCAGATGCATCTCTTAAACTAAGTCAGTACAGGGAGAAAAAAAATAGAATAAAATTAGTATACGAAGCTGAAAAATTACTTAAAATATCTATACCTTATTGGGAAAAATTTTTGAAAAAGGAGTTATACTTTTCTAAGAAAAATTTTGATGATAGGTATTCTTTAAATCCATATAATAAGTTAACCATAGTATATTATGAATTATACAAGTTCACAAAAAATATCAATTATATATACAAAATACAAGGCTTAAGTGAAATAATAAAATTTACAGATATTACTAGCAATAAAAAGGCACTATTAAATGATTCATTAAATAAAGAATTAAGCAAAAAAATTCAAAACTTATGCTCAAAAAATAATTACGCCATTATAAATTTTATAGGCTCAAATAATCCAAACAACTTAATTGCAATTGTATCAATACCAGATACAACATTAATAATATCTTGCTCAGAAAATGAGTTTACTAAACATATCACATTTGATTATTCAATTAAAGACATTGTAACAGATCCTTTAAAAAATAAGTTACTTATCAATATATTAAAAGAAGCTTATCATTTATGTTTTCAAAATATAAATGCTGTACTAGAAAAGAAAAAGATAAATAAGGTTCACATTATCACCCATGGATTAATAAGTGGAATTAACTTTGACCTTGCCATTACAGACAGTATTTCAAAAAATTTATTAATTGAATCGACCCTAATAAATAAGTATAACTTTATGTATCATTCAAATGCATATTCCTTATTACATGCAAAAAACAATATAGCTATTTATAAAGGAGTGGAAATATTAGCACCTAATTATAAAAATACAAAATTTCCAGAAATTATATTTGGTAAGACACTCCCAGAAAAAATTAAATCATTATTTCAAATTAATATATCATTTAATAATAACAATCATGTGTTTTTTCAAAACAATGAATTGATTCAATTTATTGGTCACATCAATTCACATGAATTTTCTAATCAACAATATTTGATATTGAATGATACGGATGAGATAAAAAGTGATGCTATTTTACAACATAACTTAAGCGGCAGTTCTTATTTATTAAATGGCTGCGCTAGCAATGTTGGCAAATATGAAATGAATAATAGAATAAATAACTTGCCAAGTTATTTAATTAGCAGGAATGCAATTGCTGTAATTAGCACGCTATGGCCAATTGATGATAAAGAAAATACTGAATTTTTGGAGCAATTTTATCATTATCTTTCAGAAGGGATGATCTCTTCAGAAGCTTTAAGAAAAACAAAGTTATATTTTGCCAAAAGGAATTATCCACCTTCCATGTGGGGTGCTTATTTATACTATGGCAATGACTTCTATTTACTCAAAAAAGAAACTTCATATTTATATCTAGTTCTTGGCATTGGAATGCTATTTATGATAGTAGCGATTCGTGTTATTTCAAAACGGAAATAGACGTTCAAATTATCAAAAATTACTCCCAGTAATTTTTATATTTGCCTCAGATGAAAATAATAAGTTATAATGTAAATGGCATTAGATCTGCCATGAGCAAAGGCTTGGTAGATTTTATGCAAAGCAGTGGTGCAGATGTTTTTTGCTTTCAAGAAACCAAAGCTTTGCAAAATCAGGTTGAACCCTATTTATTCAATGTAGCTGGTTACCCGCATCAGTATTGGTTCAGCGCAGAGAAAAAAGGATATAGTGGCGTGGCTATATTTTGCAAACAGAAACCTGATCACATCAGTTATGGTTTTAATAACCCTGAGTTCGATAATGAAGGTAGAATGATTAGAGCTGATTTTGGAGACTTAAGTATTATTAGTGTATATATGCCAAGTGGCAGCAGCGGAGAAGAAAGACAAGCCTATAAAATGATCTGGCTCAGTTTTTTTAAAGCATATATTGATGAACTCATCAAGACTAGGCCCAATTTAATTATTTGTGGCGATTATAATATTTGTCATAAACCCATAGATATTCATGACCCCATCAGCAATAAAAATAGCAGCGGATTTTTGCCAGAAGAACGTGATTGGATGGAACAATTTATACAGGGCGGATTTATAGATAGTTTTAGGACATTCAATCCTGAACCACATCAATACAGCTGGTGGAGCTACCGAGCCAATGCCAGAAACAATAACAAAGGATGGCGAATAGATTATTGTTTGGCAACAGATAGGTTGAAAGACCAACTTAAAGATGCCGGAATTATGCAAGAAATTAAGCACTCAGACCATTGCCCAGTTTGGATGGAGATTAAAGGCTAAACCAATTCCCCAATTATTTCAAATTTATCAAATACGTTTTCGTTATGTGGAGCATCTGGTAATTCATCAGTTAAATCTTGTCCGGCCCAATGCTCATAATGTTTGCCATTTCTCCACAACCTACTGCGAGTAACATCATAAATTTTTCCCTTGTAGGCTACCCAAATTTCAGGCTTATCTTGCCCATTTCGCAATGCCAATTGTGATTTTGTGTATTGAATTAATGCCATTTACAACAAATGATTGGCAAGTAAATATTCTGCAATTTGAATGGCATTTGTGGCTGCACCTTTGCGTAAATTATCCGCCACAATCCACATATTCAAAGCATTTTCAGCAGATTCATCGTAACGAATTCTACCAACAAAAACCTCATTTTTATCCATGGAAGTGAGTGGCATTGGGTAAATTGAATTTGCAATATCATCTTGCAACACAATACCAACTTCATTAGATAATAATGCCCTCACCTGATCTAATTCAAAAGATTTGTTAAACTGCACATTCACGCTTTCACTATGTCCGCCCATCACGGGAATGCGCACACAAGTTGCCGTAATAGCTATCGAATCATCCTGCAAAATTTTCTTGGTTTCATTCACCATTTTCATTTCCTCTTTGGTATAGCCATTATTGGTAAACACATCAATTTGCGGAATTGCATTTTTATCTATAGGATACTTATAAGCCATTTCTCCTACGATACCCAAACGCTCATTTTCCATTTGCTGAACTGCTTTTACCCCCGTTCCAGTGACGCTTTGATAGGTAGAAATAACTAATCTTTTTATTCCAAATGCGGCATGAAGCGGATTTAAAACCATGACCATTTGTATGGTAGAGCAATTGGGATTTGCAATTATTTTGTCGTTTGAATCTAATAAACTTCCATTTATCTCGGGCACAATTAATTTTTTACTGGGATCCATTCTCCAAGCAGAAGAATTATCTATCACGGTAATACCAGCTTCTGCAAATTTGGGTGCCCACTCTAAAGAAGTTGAACCACCTGCAGAAAACAATGCTACAGTAGGTTTGGCAGCAATGGCATCTTCCATAGAAACAATGGGATATACATTACCCTTAAACGAAATCGTTTTTCCAACAGATTTTGATGAGGCTACAGGCACCAATTCTGTTATAGGAAAATTGCGCTCAGCCAATACTTTTAACATAACACTGCCTACCATTCCGGTGGCACCCACCACAGCTACTTTCATATCTATTTATTTGAACCCAGTCCTATACTCTAGTTTACCGGATTTATTTTTTAACAACTGCGAAAATAAAATAAACTTATGAGCTTACCCGATTATTTTTGAATATGCAAATTTATATCTACCCCATGATACTTTATTGCTTGCTGAACCTACCCTTTTTAACGCAAGCCCAGCTCATTGATGATTTTTCTGATGGGGATTTTACCCAGCAACCCACTTGGTTTGGACAAGATTCATTTTTTTTTATAAATACCAATAAACAATTACAATCTAAGCCATTTAACAACAGATTAAACGAAAGAAATTTATTTGTAAATCAAGACATATCTCATGAAATGGAGTGGCGCGTTTGGTTGAGATTTTCATTTAATCCTAGTTCGCAAAACCAGGTTCGATGGATACTCAGTGCATCAGATTCTAATTTAACAAACTGCTATTATGTGCAACTTGGAGGTAGCACAGGTACAACAGATAGCATCAGTTTGTATAAGGAAATAAATGGACATAAAATCTGTATCATTCCAGGCAGAGCAGCAACGGTTGGGAAAACAAATAATTTAGTCTATCTAAAGGTAATAAGAGATGCCAATGGAGTATGGGAGTTATTCTCCGATACCGGAACAAATAATCAATTTATAAGTGAAGGCACCATTCAAGATAGCAGCATTAAACTAAACAGAATGCATGGATTTACCTTTAAATGTACCAGTGGAAATGTGAGTAATTTTTATGCAGACAATGTTTACGCAGGCTTGCCCATTTTAGATAAAACTGCACCCACACTCTTACATTTTGAATTGCTAAACGACACTGTTTTAAAGTTAGATTTTTCAGAAAAAATAAACCCTCATTCTCCTTGGGAAATAACATTTAGCCAATTGCAAACGGGGCATACTAGCACTTCAAACAACCAATCTTGGCTCATACATTTAAACAAACCTATTATTCCAGACAGCTTCTTTACACTAAGCCTCAGCCAAATATCCGACTTTAATAATAATCTATTAGATACTCAAATCATTTGGGCTTATCATGTGTTAAAACCAGGAGATATTATCCTCACAGAACTCCTACCAGACCCAGAACCAGTGAAAGGTTTACCCAATGCAGAATTTATAGAATTGCACAATTTTACACGTTTCCCAGTTTTGTTAAAAGATTTTAGTATAAGCGACCCAAATACACAAGGATTTATTGAGAAGCGCTTATTAGCTCCCTACCAATTTATATTATTATGTGCCACCAAAGACACCTTATTATTTTCATCCTATGGTACCTGCATTGGTTTAAATTCTTGGCCAAGTCTAAACAATGGTAACGACACCATCCGATTAAAATACAAAGAAGATATTTGGCACGAAATACCTTATCATTTGGGTTATTACCAGGATAAAGAAAAAGAATTGGGAGGTTATAGCTTATCGCTCATTAACCCCAATCATATTTGCTGGGGAGCTAGCAATTGGATAGCCAGTAAAACACCTGTGGGTGGTACACCTGGAGCAATCAATGATGTTTGGATTAACCAAAAAGATAGCAGTATTGCCAAAATTACTGGTATAAAAATACTAAACGCGTACCACATAGAAATATCATTTAACAAGGCTATCATGTATCAAAATACATGGGAAAGCCATCTCCTACAACAAGGAATAGACATCAAAAAAATCTGGATGGATTACAATCATCCAACAGTTATCCATATTCAGTTTAAGACGTCTTTACAACATTTATTTGAATATCAATTTGAGCTTGACCCATTGATAGATTGTTTGCAAAATAAAGGTAAACAAAAAGTGAATTTTACTTATTTAGAAGCCAAAGCACCAAAACAAAATGAACTACTCATAACAGAAATCTATTATGATGAATCTCGTAGGGGAAATTTCCCCCAACATGAATTCATTGAACTCTATAATAAGACAGATTACCCGGTAAATTTACTGCATATGCAATTTTCTGATGCCGCTGGTTCAGTAAAATTACCTAATTATATCATACCTGCTAAAAGCTATTTAATTATTTGCCATCAGGATCATGCTTCAGCATTTAGCATGCTTGGCAGAACCCTTGGATTAAGCGCTTGGCCAAGTTTAAATAATAGTGACATACTGAGCCTGCGAGATTCCAATAATTTTCTATTGCACCAAGTTCAATATGCAGATAATTGGCTCAAAAATTCTGCTAAAATTTTTTCCTGTAGCATAGAAATGATAGACCTAAATAATCCATGCGCAGGAGAAACTAATTGGCAGGCCAGCCTAAATCCAACTGGGGCAAGCTTAGGAGAAGCAAATAGCGTTTTAGGCAAACATCCAGATAATAATCCTCCGCAACTTATTAGAATTTATGTGACTAATTTACACCAATTACAATTAACATTTAGTGAAGCTTTAGATAGTCTAAGCTTATTACATTCACTTAATTTTGGATTGAACCAATCTGAATATCCCAATTTAATTTACCTAGCCCCTACGAATAGAAATGTAGTGTATGTAAATTACCAAAACGCACTTCAAGCAGAGACAGACTATTTCTTACAAATATTGAGCTTTCAAGATTGTGCTTTAAATTCATCGGAGCCCATTCAATCACATGCATTCAGAGTGCCAACAGAACCAAAAAAAGGTGAACTTATTATTAATGAGCTATTATTTAACCCCAAAAAAGATGCCTACGATTTTATAGAAATTTATAATGTTTCCAATTCCCACTTAGACATAAGTAAACTACAGTTATGTAGGATTGGCAATCAAGGGATTTTAGAAGAATACCAACTTTTTGCAGAAGAAGGGATTCAATTGGCACCTCAACAATATATGGCTATTTCAGAGTTTCCTGCTTTAGCACAAAATAATTTGTATCCATTAGATGCCTATCATTGGATCAGCCATAAAATTCCTACCATGA
>CANHDN010000029.1 GCA_947459415.1 Bacteroidota bacterium | reverse complement strand
GTACCAGCACTATGCCATGCCATTCTGATAAAAAGTGGACCATAATTACCATAATCTGCAGGCCACCAATCTTGCGATTCGGTCATTAATTTTTTCAAATCATTTTTAAGCGCAAAATAATCTAAGCTATTAAACTCTTTTTTATAGTTAAAATTAGCGTCCATCGGATTTGAAGCTGCTGTATTTTGTCTAAGCACGCTTAAATCTAATTGATTGGGCCACCATTCTTTATTCCCTGGCCCGGTTTTTTTTGCAGCAGTCACACCTCCCATGTGAGCCTCTGATTTTGGACCAGCACCAAAACCCATTGGGCATTCGCCTTTTTTAGCAGACGATGCCGTTGTTTGCGCCATGAGCTCTAAAGAAGCCATACACGCAGCAATCAGTACTAATTTTTTCATTGTTATAGGTATTAAAAAATTTTGTTTGTTAACACAAAGTAAAGCACTTTATTTGTTTGATAAAAACTAAATTTTAAATACTAACATTGATAAAATAGATGAACATTCAACAATTTAAATACATACTTGCCTTGGCAGAAACAAAACATTTTGAAAGAGCAGCAGAAAGCTGCTTCATTTCTCAATCTACCTTGAGCACCATGATTTCTAAATTTGAGGATGAGTTAGGCATTCAGGTATTTGATCGCAAAAAGAAACCTATAGAACTGAGTATTGAAGGAGAAATAATTTTAGAACAAATAAAAAAAATAAACAAAGAGATTGATAGCTTAAGCGCGCTGACCCAAGAAATAAAAGGAGAAGTGAAAGGTTCATTGAGTATTTCAGTTATTCCAACCATTGCCCCCTATGTTATTCCTCTTGTATTAAGAAGTTTTTCGCAAAAATTACCCAAATTAGAACTCACCGTGAGAGAGCAGACAACAGAAGAAATAATTAGGCTGGTAAAATCAAGGCAATTAGATATTGGGATCGTTTCTACCCCACTTCATGAAAAAGAGTTAGTAGAACATCATTTATACAATGAACCGTTTGTGTATTATACTGAATTAGGATCGGCCCAAAAATTTATTAAAACAACCCAATTAGAAACAAAAAACCTATGCATGTTAGAAGAACGACACTGCATGCGTGCTCAAGCATTAGAATTATGTAATATTCAACTAAGAAAAAGAAATAAAATAGAGAATTTCAAATATAGTGCAGGCTCTATTGATAGCTTGATGAAATTTGTATTGGCAAACAAAATGGACACCTTACTACCCTATTTGGCGGCCATTGATTTACCTAAAAGTGAACAAAACAAAATTGTAGAATTCTCAGCTCCGGTGCCCTATAGAAGCATTGGAATGGTAGTTCACAAACATTTTGTTCGAAAAAAAATATTAACGCTCCTTAAACAAGAAATCAAAGAAAAGATTGAACCCAAACTACCCCTCATTAGCAAAAAAGACAAGCAATTGCAACCCATTTAAAAACTTATCAATCTCACAATCGTTCATTTTAAAATAACTAGAATATGATCAAATCAATTTTACATAAAGCAAATACACGCGGAGAGGCTAATCATGGTTGGCTGCAAAGCAAACATACTTTTAGTTTTGCCCATTACCATCATCCAGAGCGCATGCATTTTGGGGCACTCAGGGTGCTCAACGACGATTTTGTAGCACCAGGCATGGGATTTGGCACCCACCCGCACAATAACATGGAGATAATTTCTATACCACTTGAAGGTGATTTAGAACACAGAGATAGCATGGGAAATATTTCTATCATCAAAAATGGAGACATTCAAATACTTAGTGCAGGAACTGGAATTACCCATAGTGAATACAATAAAAGCAAAACAGAGCCTGTAAAATTTCTTCAAATTTGGGTATTTCCCAACCAAAAAGATGTTAGCCCAAGATACGATCAAATTAGCCTGAACAAAGCAGAAAGACAAAATAAATTTCAGCAAATTCTATCTCCTAACCCAGCTGATTCAGGAGTTTGGATACACCAACAAGCTTGGTTTCACCTCGCAGATTTAAGTAGTGGTTCTGAACACACCTACCCGTTAAAGGATAATAGAAACGGATTATACGTTTTTGTATTAAAAGGAAACATCCAAGTTGGAGAAAATATATTGGAAGATAGAGATGGATTGGGATTATTGGAATGTGATGAAGTATCATTTAAGCCAATCTCTGATACGGAGTTATTATTAATGGAAGTACCTATTCATTGGTAGAACTCTTTTTAAAATATTTTTTTTCAATTCAAGGGCAGGGTGTGGGTTGTAAATGCCATCAAAACCAGAGCTAAAAAAAGCCAATACACTAACTAAGGCCATATACCCCAAGGTGTTTGCTCCAAATAATTCTGCCCCCATAGCAATAGCAGCCAATGGCGTATTGGCAGCACCTGCAAAAACTGCAACTAAACCCATAGCTGCCAGAAAAGTAATTGGCAAAGGGATGATCCAAACCAAGGCACTGCCTAAGCTTGCACCAATAAAAAAAAGAGGTGTTACTTCTCCCCCTTTAAACCCTGCAGCAAGAGTAATACCGGTAAAAAATATTTTTAATGCAAAAACATAATAGGCTTGTGGCTTTTCAAATGAATGAATGATACCCGAAATGCCTAAACCAATATAATCCTGTGCATTAAAAAACCATACTAAAATAGCCATGAATGCACCCGCAATAAATAGGCGCAGCGGAATGAACTGAATGACTGAAAACGCCTTACTTAAATACTTATTTACGCTTACAAAAATAAGGGCTATGAATCCAAAAATTAAACCCGCTATCATTACATTTAAAAGTACAGCCATTGAAAATTGAGGCAAGACAATAGTAGGAAAAACAGTGTGAGTAACACCACAGGCTAAACAAATAGCATGAGCCATACAACTAGCTAATAAAATAGGAAACACTGTTTTACTTACTTGTTCCTTCGCATAAAAAAACTCAAAAGCAAAAACAAAAGCTGCTATGGGCGTTCCAAAAACGGCTGCAAAACCTGCACTTATTCCCATAAGCAACAACAACCTACGCTCAAAGGCTGTGCAAGTATATAAACGAGTGAGTTGAATGGCCATGGAGGCACCCATTTGAACAGCAGTACCCTCTCTGCCGGCTGAGCCTCCAAACAAATGGGTAATCAAGGTTCCAAAAAATATAAAAGGAGCCATTAGCCAACTCACTTTAACCTTTGCATCCTCAAAAGCATGAAATAATAAAGTATTACCAGCCGTAATTCCTGCACTCGCATGCAGATAACTGAAACCAAATAAAAAACCTACCAATGGCAATGCAAAAATTACCCACTCCTCATTTATTCTTAGCTGAGTTACGTAATCTAAACTCAATAAAAATAGCGCAGCTGAAAACCCAACCACAATGGCTATGAGCAGCGCCCATATAAAATACTTACAAACCTGCATTCCAAGGTATTCTAGACAGAATCAATACCAAGGCAATTCCATAAAATATTAAACTACGTTTGTGCTTATCTAAATCTGCATAAGCCTTCTTTGAACGAATTCTTCCAATTTGGATGAGGGCAACTCCAATAATCATAGTAAGAGGATGCTCGATTAAAACAAACCTAGCAGCTTTATCTTTCATAGAGGCGCCAACATTGCTAAGTGCAGCTTGCACATTAGGACTAATAAACCAAAGTATTAAACCCAATAAAAGCATGGTGTGCGCTGCAGCCACTAATAAAGCACCAGCAGTCACATCACTTTTTGTATAAACAGCGTTACCGCTTACACCCTTTACAGCCTTAAATATAGCATACAAAGCAGCTGCAAGAAAAAACCAACGAACTAAATTGTGAATAGTTAATAGTAAATCGTACATAGTGTTTTTGTTTCAAAGCTAATGAAACATTAAATTAAGTCAAGTTTAATTTTCTAAAAAACATAAAACATGTCTAGCTTTTGGCAACAAATGCCTTTTGTCAGAATTTTATTAGCATTTACCCTGGGAATTGTATGGGAAGAATTTTGCAATAATGCATGGCAAGTATACGCAACATGGACGATGTTTATGATTTTAATTATTGGGTTGAATCATAAATTTTCTAAAACCATAACTAGCCCCATAACCCACGGAATAGCCTATTTTTCGTTATTTATTTGCTTAGGTGCATGTTGTTTAAGCATAGAAAAAACCAAGCAAAAATTATCACATTTTAGCAATCAAACCTATACAGCCATTTTAGTTCAAACCATTCAAAAACCACAGAAAACTAATTATGGGTGGAAGGCTGAAGCCGTTGTTATTGCCTATTATAAGAATAGTACATTAGCCATGCCTTGCAAGGGTAAAGTGCTTTTATTTGTGCAACAAAAAACCCAATTACCCCTGAAATATGGCACACAATTCATCATAAAATCAGGTATTCAAGAAATTGTTTCTAACAACAATCCGGGCAGTTTTAACTTTAAAACTTTTATGCAGCGAAAAGGAATTTATCATCAATGCTTTTTAAAAGAAAATGCAGCATTGGTATTTAATAAAGATCAAGGAATGGAAATACTTCAGAGAATTTTCTCCTTTCAAGATTATATTCACCAAACGCTTCAAAAAAACTTAATAGAAAGAAATGAAATAGCCATGGCAGAGGCACTGCTATATGGATACGACAAAGATATAGATGAGGAAATTAGTGATGCGTTCAGTAAAACTGGAACCTTACATGTTCTTGCGGTAAGTGGCATGCATGTTGGATTAATATTTATGCTTTTAGGCTGGTTATTGAAGCCCATTTTAACATTGCCAAGGGGCAAAATTTGGGTGGCTTCCTTGCAAGTATTTGGCATTTGGATGTATGCACTTATTTGTGGCTTATCACCGTCTATTTTGAGGGCTTGTGTTATGTTTAGCTTTGTGATACTTGGAAAACAATTAAAAAGAAGCAGCAACCCCTTCAATAGTTTAAGTGCCGCAGGATTCTTATTATTGACCACTCAACCATACATGCTTTATAATGTTGGTTTCCAATTAAGTTTTGCTGCAGTTGCAGGCATATTAGGATTTTACCCCTACCTCAATTTAATGTTTCAATTTAAGCACACCATGATGAATGAAATTTGGAAAATTATAGCCATCAGTTTAGCAGCGCAAACCCTCACCTTACCTATCAGCATTTATTACTTTCATCAATTCCCTAACTACTTTCTCCTAGCCAATTTAATGATTATTCCACTGAGTACGGTAATTATCTATGGTGGTATTATTTTACTTATTTTATCACCTATTCAATACCTTGCCTCAGGGATAGGTTTTTTGCTTGGCAAGCTTATCTCTTTTACCTCTTGGCTCACCATGATATTGGCTAAACTACCTTATGCTACCATAGATTCAATTGTTTGGTCAATGCCATTTATCCTAAGCTATTACTTCATTGGAATATCCCTTATTTATTATTTTTCTACTCGAAATATTTTTTACATAAAATGTATCCTTTGGACCCTTTCCATACTTTCTATAACAAGCCTCATCCAGACCTATCAACAAAGCAGCATACATAATCTTTGCATTTATGCAAGCAAACAAAATTTGCTTATTCAGGTTCATCATTCCCATTTACTTCAAATTTGGCAGCGAGACCCAAAACCATCAGAATCAAAAGAAAATTTAATCCAAGCTTATTTGATGGCTCATCCAAATCTTAAACAAAAATGGAACTTGATAGACACCAATAATTATACCTTGAAATTAAACTCAAATCAAGAATTAGTTATCATACAAGGCGGCTCTTTAGACTTGAAACTAAACAAATCAATCTTACTGTTAACGGGTAAAAAATCAATAAACTTAAAAAAAATTTTGTTACACAGCAGACCACTAAAAGTAATCCTTCATTCAGATATACCAAGATACCGAAAGAAGGCTTATCTAGAAATTTTACAAAAGAATAAAATTCCGCTCCATGATATTACCGAAAATGGAGCCTTTGAATTATCATTGTAGTAATGGAAGCTTTAGTATTATACCAGGTATTGGATCGGGTTGGCTATATTACCCTGAATAGGCCAGAAAAAAGAAATGCACTCAGCTATGCTTTTGTGCAAGAAATTAAAGACGCCATAAGTTTTGCAGAAAAAGACCCAAACTGCAAGGTAATTGTATTAAAAGCAAATGGCGAAGCCTTTTGTTCTGGTGCAGACTTAGCCTCTTTACAACAACTTCAAAACAATTCCTTTGAAGAAAATTTAGCCGACAGCAACCATTTAGCTGAACTTTATTTACAAATCTATCAAAGCAATAAAATAGTTATTTCACAAGTTGAAGGTGCAGCATTTGCTGGCGGATGTGGCTTAGCTACCATTTGCGATTTTTGCTTTGCGAACAAGCATGCTAAATTTGCTTATACAGAGGTTAAAATTGGTTTTATTCCTGCCATTGTTATGGTATTTTTACTCAGAATGTTGGGAGAAAAAGCAGCAAGAAAAATATTGCTTACCGGCGATGTTTTTTCTGCAGACAAAGCACTTCAATATGGCCTCATTACCGATATAATTGATGAACAAATAATGGAAGAAGAAATTCATCAATTTGCGGTTAAACTATGTAATACAAGCTCTTCACAAAGCATTACAAGCACCAAAGAAATGCTAGCAAAAGTGCCAGAGTTAGACTTGTTGGCAGCCATAGAATATGCAGCAAATATGAATGCGAATGCGCGATCATCTGCCGACTGTAAAAAAGGTATACATGCATTTTTAAACAAGGAAAAACTTTCATGGTAAAAAAACTAATTCTTGTTTTATTGCTGCTCATTTCTTCTAAGATTGCTTATGTTCAAAACAAAGTAAAAGAAGGTAAAATTTTATATGATATCAGCTATCAACATTTACCTCCGGAAATGCTAAGAAATGAACACTTGCTTCCTCATGATGCCAGTTTTTATTTTAAGGGGGAAAGAACCCGCATGGAAATGGGCATATCTGGAATGGGAAAAAACACTACCATCTATCATGGTGATTCTGCAAAAAATATAGTCTTATTAAATCTGAGGGGAAAGAAATTTGCACTGATAAAATCAGACAGCGAAATGTTAGAAATTCGCAAAAGCATGATGCCAACAGATTCTAGTAGCAAATTAGTTGAAGTAAAAATAGTAGAAGAATTTAAAAAGATTGCTGAATTTAATTGCCAAAAAGCAATTGTTACACACAATAAAAATGGGATAAATCAAGAGTCAAGCTGTTGGTTTACAAGAGACATTGCCCCGTACAATACCAAAAACGACCCTAACCTTGCTGCTATCCCTGGTTTCTTAATGCAATACAGCATGATTGAAAATGGCATCAATATGACTATGACCGTAAAAATGGTCATGAAGGTACCCATTGAAGATCATTTTTTCGAAATTCCAATTGCTTATCGAATTGTAACAGAACAAGAACTGAATAAAATTTTAATGCTGATGCAAACCGGGCAATAAGCTATTTGTAGTTGAGGCTATTTTGTAAATTTCCTAAGCTGATCCTATCTAGTAAGGTAATAAATTCTTGAAGGGTATTAATGATCTTAACATTTGGACAATTATCTAGTTTACAATCAGAAAACTGAGTACCTGTTAAAATAATTTCACTTTGTGCCCAAGAACTTGATAGAAACTCAACAAAAGCTTGTTTATTAATATCTGGCTGCGCTGCAGTCATCATGGTAACCAAATAATTTGGATTTTCTTTGCCAAAGGCATCATGTAAATCTGCTAAAGGAACCTCTTGACCCAAATATAATACTTCATGCCCCCTAGAACGTATCAGGTAATTGGCAAACAGCAAGCCAATAGAGTGTTTCTCACTTTCTGGTAAAAAAAGTAGAAATTTTCTTCTATCGCTATGAAATTTCCCTACCTGACCATCTATGGCCACATAAATTTTTTGATTGATAATATTTGAGACAAAATGTTCATGGCTTGGTAAAATACATCCAACTTGCCAGAGTAAACCAACCTCAGCCAAAAAAGGAAAGACAATATGCAAAAAGGCATGCTCCATGCCATATTGCAAAATGTAGGTATTGAGTAATTTATGAAAACCAGTTTCATCAAAACTCATCATGGCCGAAATAAAAGAACGGATATGAATTTTGTATTCTGTACTGTGTTGACCCAAATGCATTACCTTTTCGGCAATTTCATGGGTTGTCATTTTAGCAATATCAGAGATTTTGTAGCCATTTTCGTTAAGGGCGCTAATATTCAACAGCGTTTTTAAATCTGCATCATCATAAAAACGTATGTTTGTATCGCTGCGCTTAGGAACAACAATACCATACCTTTGCTCCCAAATGCGCAAAGTATGGCTTTTAATTCCAGTAATAGCCTCAATATCTTTTATAGAAAAAATTCCCAAAGTATTTTTATTATGAATATTTAAATCTTTAAACATTGGGCACCTTAAATTGTTTTAATAATAGAATGAATAAAATTTTAATCACAGGCGGTACTGGACTCGTGGGTTCAAACCTAACAAAAAATCTCGAAAATTTAGGCTTTGAGGTGGCATTTTTGAGTAGGAATCCTAAAAAAGGCAAACACAAAATGTTTTACTGGAATCCTGCCTCAGGCGAAATGGATCCTGCAGCTATTCAAGACACAGAAGCTATTATTCATTTGGCAGGTGCCGGAGTGGCAGATAAACGTTGGACAAACAGCTACAAAAAAGAAATTTTAGAAAGTCGAACCTTAAGCACACAATTATTGTATCAAACATTACAAAACACAACACACCAAGTTACCAGTTTTATAGGTGCTTCTGCAGTGGGCATATACGGCCCCCACCCCATTGGAATCATGCATGAGGACAGCAACAAGGCATCAAACTTTTTAGCTGAAGTTTGCACACAGTGGGAGGCAGAATCTTTAAAAATTGCTCAACTTGGCATCAGAACTTGCCTCGTAAGAATTGGGATTGTACTTGCAAAAGAAGGTGGCTTCGTTAAAGAAATTTCTCAATTAGCCAAATTTGGATTAGCTGCCCCTCTTGGGTCAAAAAGTTTAATCACTCCCTGGATTCACATTAATGATCTAAGTATGCTTTTTATTCATTTATTAAACAACAAACAAATTACTGGGATTTTTAATGGCGTTGCACCCAACAATGCCACAAATGGCTTATTAACTCATGCCATTTGTAAGGCCATGCATAAACCACAATTATTGCCACCTGTGCCAACATTTGCCCTCCACCTTTTGATGGGAGAAATGGCAGAAATGCTATTATCTAGCCAAAAGGTATCGGCAAACAAAATAAAAGACACCGGCTTTGTATTTCAATTTGAGGAGGCAAATAGCGCTATTGAGAATATATTAAAGTAAGGATTTCTGCGTTTTTAGCATCAATAGTTTATATTCGAGGCAATATTATTCTGAACATACTGTTAGATTATACATCCATTATTAAAATGAAAAAAACACTTTACAGCATCGTTTTCCTTTGTTTTGGTCTGACCCAACTGACAGCACAAACAAATACAGAAAAATTATATCAACCCGCTGTTCTCATTGAACTATTTTCTTCTGAGGGGTGCGGAAGTTGCCCCTATGCAGACCAGTTTTTAAAAGAAATTATTCATATTTCTGATAGCAGTAAATCTCCAGTATATGTAATAGATTACCATGTGGTGATTTGGAATAAATCTGGTTGGGTAGACCCCTTTTCAGATTCGGCTTATTCATTAAGGCAGCAAGAATATGTTTACAAAAAAAATCTGAAAGCCTTGTATACACCTATGGTTTTTATTAATGGTTCAGATAAAGATTATGCAGGCGGCGATAAACGAGGCATTGGCATGGGCATTCAAGCTGCGCTCAGTAAACCTAGCAAGCACTATTTGCGCTCGCGTGTAACTGGCATTGCCAATGAAGATAGCTTGCTTGTTGCCTACCAAACCTGGGGAAATATTGATTCCATGCAATTGATGGCAGCCTTTGTTCAAAAAGAAATAAACAGCATGGTTAAAGGCGGAGAAAATGCAGGATTAGTATTACACCACAATAATGTAGTTCGAGGTATTTACACCAAGGCCATTCAAGCTAGCGAAGGCATGTTTAAAATCCCTGTCAATAGAGAACTTAACCTAGAAAACTTTAAGATTGTTCTATTCTTACAGCACAAACGCACCTGGGAAGTAGTTGCTACAGACCAATTAAACTTTTAATAGTTATTTTGGAGTATTAAGCAAATTTTCAAGGGTTTTAAACGCTCCCATTTTAGTTAGATCCTGTTCCGTTCTCTCTTTTATTTCTTGTAAAACAGATTCCATGTGTTTGGCTTTATCTCTATCGCTATTTTTTTGATAATAATCTATTAAAATCTCTAAGCCTTCCTGTAATTCTACAAATTCTTGGTTCCCCAAATATTTACCATAGGCGCTCAGCATAGAATTGCGGTTAAATCCAAATCTACCTAACACACTCTTAAAATAAGCATTTCGACCTGAACCTACCGAGGCATAAATCCAGGCAATTCTTTTCTGCAAAGGAGCAGATTGCAGTTTTTCTAACGCTGCACAGGCCAATAATCCTTCATCTGGATTGGCTTCAAACAGGGCTTGTAAACAGGTGCCCACCACCGCAAAAGAAGAATCCTTTAAACCTGCTAATACAATTGGCTCAGCCATGGTCCATGCACTTTTATTTGCCACCCAATAACTGGCATCTTCTCTAATATAAGCCTCACTTGCTTGTTTTGCTAGGGCTATTACTTCCTTTTCCACACTGTAATATAATGAATCATAAAAGCCAAACAAACTCATTCCAGCCTGCTGGTAAATAGGCTCGCTGCTATTTAAGCAATATTTTACGGCATCTATCAGAACCTGCTTGTGTTCTTCATAGTTTAAATAGGATAAAGCATCTATTGCCAAGATTTTTGCTCTATAATTAGGCGCAGTTTTAAGCTGCAATAAAGAGGCATGGGGTAATTTCACCTCTACCAATTCTCCAGGTAAATTCCCGTATGTATCTAACCAAAAAGAAGCAATGCGTGGAGCATTTTCATTTATTCTTGGGAGAGGTAGCTTTATTATTTCTTTCTTTTGTTGAATGGAAATGGGAATGGTTTGCAAACTTAAACCTCTTCCATCGGGTTCTTCTAGTAAATATGATAAATGAGTTTCTATATTAAATAAGCCAAACATAGAATCTTGTTGTTGTTGAACCAACACATTCCAAGACTTATCTGCAGCATCATATTGCAATTGAGCGAGTAAAACTGGATGCCCAATTCCCTCCCACCATTGCTTAAAAAACAGATGCAAATCTCTGCCACTTGCCTCTTCCATTGCATGCCTTAAATGATCTATATCTGTGCTTTTAAATGCATTTTTGCTTAAATAGAAATTCATCCCTTTAAAAAAAGCAGTATCGCCAACATAAGAACGCAAATGATGTAAAATCCAACTGCCTTTTTGGTAACTCACCACATCAAACATATCATCTGCATTTGCGTAAAAATGACGAACCGGACTCACATTAAATTTATGAGAACTACGCAGATAGGCTTGTATGTTTTTATCGAAAATCTTGTCGGCAAAAGTTTTACCATATACCTTTTCATGATACAAATACTCTCCATAGGTAGCAAAACTTTCATTTAGGGGCAATTGACTCCAGGTTTTACTGGTAACTAAATCTCCAAACCAATGGTGAAATAGCTCATGTGCAATAATATCTTCATGCGGATTATCCAGATGCTCCCGGGCATTGTGTTGCACATTTTCATAATGTAAAACAGCAGATGTATTTTCCATAGCTCCACTCACAAAATCTCTACAAACTACCTGTGAAAATTTATCCCAAGGATAGGGAACACCTGTAATTTGAGAGAAAACATCTAGCATGAGCGGCGTTTTTCCAAAAATTAAACGGGCATAAGGTGCATAAGCAGGTTCTAAATAATAGCTCACTTCTTTACCACGCCAAGTATCTTTAGTAACTACAAAATTTCCAACGGCAATCATTGTTAAATAAGGAGCATGCGGTTTTAATTGCTGCCAATGATCAAGCCTTTTACCATTTGGCTTTGGGTAAGAACCCTTTAACAACCCATTACTGAGGCTAACATCAGCAGAATCAACCGTTAAATAGATATCTTGGGTGTGTTTTTCATGGGGTAAATCTATGGTTGGAAACCAACAAGAATTATACTCGGTTTCACCCTGAGTCCAGATTTGCCTTGGCTTATTTGGGTCGATACCAGATGGATTTATAAAATATAAACCCCTAGAATCTGTAATGGCTTCTCCGCCCTCCGATTTTAATTCATTTGGTTTAGAGATATAATCTATCCAAATCTGAATGGTATCCGTTACCCTCAACTCCTTTGCAAGATCAATCCTTAATTTTTTACCATCGTACGTAAATTCTTTTTGAATCGTATCTTTTTGAATAATACATGCCACTTTTTTTAATTCAAAACCTCTCGCATCTAAAGAAATGAAGCGAACAGGACTTGCAAAAGGCTTAATAAATAAATGGGCTGAACCCAATACCCATTGCTTTTCATAATTAAAAGACACATGAAGCTTTGTATGCAACAAATCTAGAACCTGACTTGGCATGGGCTGGTATTTAACGGGCTTTGTTGTTTTAGCTTGAACCAAAACTTCTTCCATCATAAAATTTTCTATGGGCATTGCTGCCTTTTTAGTTATTTTGCAGCCCATTAAGGTGCTTAGCAAAAAAAACAGTGGTAAAACGATTTTTTTCATAGTCTTTAATGTATTGCAAGTAAAGAAATTTCTATGTTAAATATTAAAGTAAACAATCAGGATTTTGTTTATAACGCGGTTAGCGGTGTAGCTATGTTAGATGGCAAACCTGTAGAGGCTGATGTGGTCAAATTATCATCAACAAAATTTCACCTCATCATCAATCATAAAAGCTACTCTATAGAGCTTTTAGAGAAAGCAGAAAATAGCAAAACCATGCGCATATTGGTTAATGGTATTAAACAAGAAATTTCTATCAAAGATAAATATGATGCTTTATTAAGTCAGCTTGGCATGGACAAAATGATGGCAAATAAAAACAATCATATTAAGGCGCCTATGCCGGGCTTAGTATTGCGAATTATAGCCAATGTGGGGGATGTTGTAAAAAAAGGAGACCCAATTTTAGTGCTAGAGGCAATGAAAATGGAGAATGTAATTAAGGCCGATGGAGATGGAACCATTAAAAGAATTGCAGTAGAACCAAAACAAGTTGTTGAAAAAAACACCCTCTTAGTAGAACTTTAATGAGCTAAGAGCAATTCTGCCTCTTTTTTATACTTCCCATTGAGTAAGATTAGTTTCCTTAATACTTCATTTTTAGAAGGAGTATCTCCTTTTTTGTCATACACATCTGCCAATAGCCACAGGGCTTCTACCCTAAAATTGCTATCTTTACTCAGAACAAGCAATTTTTCTAAAGCCAAATCATATTTTTTTTGCGCTACATAGTCAAGGACTTGCTTAAACATAGTACTATCTATTAAGCGAACTTCCTCGTTAAAAATTGTCAATTTATCCTCATCCATATTTCGATTACTCATGTTATTGGAGGGCAAAATCATTCGCTGCTTTTTACTGACAAACTCCTTTTCTAACACCGTAGACTCTGGCAAGGATTTATAAGCTAATGAGCTAGCTTCTTCCATGTCAGCTATAGACTCTAGTTGCGTTTCATTTGCAACTACAAGATCCTCCTTTGGGGCAGGAATTACCTGAGGCTTCTTGCTTAATCCACTCTGAGGCTTAACCAATTTTGGCTGAATCAATTTCTTATTTTCATTAGGATTGAGCGCTGCGTCTGAAGAAGAAATATTTGGCTTAGAAAGCGAAGTAGCCTCTGCAACATCGGTTGATGTAGGCAAAGGGAAAAATATAACACCCATGCTCATGATCAGAATTGCAGCAGCACCCAACCAAAAATAAATAGGAATAAATTGGGGTTTAGATTTAGCTAATTTGGCATCCACGCGGGCATGTATGTTTTCTACGCTCTGAACCAAAGAAGATGCATCATGCAGGCTATCTATTCCTTCTTTTATATCAGCGCATATGTCACATGATTGTATGTGCTTATTCAATAGAACAATGCCCTGATTACTCAGTTTTTGTTGAGAGTATTGCTCCCATTCCTTATTTGTTAGGCACTTTGCTGCATCCATATTAAACTTATTAATACATATTGAATACCTAATTCTGTCAAGGTAATTTTAAGGTTTCTTTTCGCATTTTGAATCGCACTTTTCACTTCAGACAAAGTAAATCCAGTTTGCTTGCTAATTTCATCGTAAGAAAAACCTTCTAAATAAAACAAACGAATACAGGTCTGTTGTTTTGGGTTCAGACCAACTATTGCTTGATCTAATGCTTGTAATTTTTCTTCCACATTGCTCATCTCATGAATAGGATGCACCCAAGCCGCATTTTCCATAAAATTATTTTCATCCTCGTCTGAATCTACCTCCAATAGCTTTATCAACTGGGGCTTTCTTAGCTGCATCAAAGAATAATTTTTAGTGGTGGTATATAACCAAGATTTGAAATTCTTTACCTCATGTTTGTGCATAGTAAGCAATAGATTTTCAAAAATCTGCATACAGGCATCTTCAGCCGAAGCCTCATTTTTGAGGTACTTATTAGCAACCGAAAAACACATTAACGAGTAACGCTTAAATAACTCGCCTAAGGCGCTAGCATCCCCTGCTAATTTAAAACTGCTGAGCAATTCTTCGTCACTATTATCTTTCAGCTTTACAGACATTTCCAACAAATAAACATTTTTTTATTTTAAAATTTATGGAATTCTAAACGCAAAATCATCTATCCATTAAAACCTAATAATTATTAACGGAATATGAAAAATCAAATCAAACTTTTAGCACTCATGCTTTTATGCATGCAACACGTTTTTGGCAACAAACCACAATCATCAAAAATAGATAAGGTGGTCATTTATTTATCGGGGGCACATTTGTATTATAACGAAAAAGTAAACCTACAAGCTGGCAATAATGTATTTACCTTTGAGAATATCTCTCCAAACATTATAGAAAACACCTTACAAGCCAGCAGTAAAGGTGGAACATTAATGGAAGTAAACACACGAATTAGGTATAAAGAAAAGAAAAACCCAATGAATACTTACCTTAAAAGCATCGCCTTTGTTTTAGATTCTATACAAGAATTAGACTACCAAATTCAAGCCAACAGCAATCAACTTTCTGTATTATCTTACGAAAAGAATATGTTACTCAATCACCCCTTAATTAAGGGAACAAGCAGCAGAGACTCACTACCATTATTGAGAAATAGCATGGAATTTACAAGGGAAAAATTAAACGAAATTCTTGCCTTAGAATTAAAATGGAATAGACAAAAAGACAAATTAGAAAAAGAAAAAAACAGACTGAACCTAAGACACCAAGAATTAGAATTATTGCAAAACGGCCATTATACAGAAGATGGTTTAGCAGCCACTCCCATCAATCAGGTTGTAGTGAGTGTATATGCAGAAAACGCTGGCGTAGCTGATATCCAATTTAGCTATTTTATTCAAAATGCCAGCTGGGTACCCAACTATGATTTGGTGGCTAATCCAAGCAATAGCCAACTTTCCTTAAAATACTTTGCGTTAATTAGTCAAAACTCCGGACTAAATTGGAGCCAAGCAGCTCTTACCTTAAGCAGCAGCAATCCCATGGAACTAAACATAAAACCTGTTTTAGCCAATTGGTACATTGGCTTTTACGAATACCGAAAACTAACAGAAAAACGCCTTAGCAATGCTGCATTACCCTTAAAAAAACAATCTTTACGATTGCAAGAAGATATGGATGCCCCAATGGCTGGTTCAGAAGGCGATTATGCCGAGCAAAAAAGTTTAAGCGAGTATATCCAAATTTCAGAAAATCTAATTAGAACAGAATACGCCATTAAGTTAAAATATGAAATAAACAGCGATGGCAAATCGCATAAGGTTATGATTAAGGAACAACAAATTCCAATACAATTAGAGTTTGCAGCTGTACCCAAACTAAGTAACGAAGCTTTCTTAATGGGCAGATTAAGTGCTTGGGAAGATTTACAAATATTACCTGGTGCAGCTAGAATATACTTTGACGGCGCTTATGTTGGAGAAACACTGCTTGGCAACCAATCTAACACAGACACCTTGGATATAAACCTAGGAAGAGACAGAAGCTTGGTAATTTCTCGCAAGAAAGTAAAAGATAAAACCCGGATAAAAACCTTAGATAGCGAAAAAATAGAAACCAGAACCATAGAGCTATTGGTTAGAAACACTAAATCGCAATCGATACTTATGAACCTAGAGGATCAAATCCCTGTTTCGCAAAATCCAAATGAAATAAAGGTAAGTATTGTAGATGCTGATGGTGCGAACCTAGATGAAGTAAGTGGCATATTGAGATGGAAAATTAAATTATCAGCCAAAGAAACTAAAAAGATAAGTTTTACCTACGAGGTAAGATACCCAAAAAACAAAACCATATTTGGGCTATAATAAGCTGCAAGCAGGAAAGGAATTTTACTTTTATAGAATTCCTTTTCCGCTTATATTGCCCAAAATATTCGTATGAAAAAAGTAATTTTATTCCTTACCTGTTGTATCGTATTTATCACATTTGGTTCAGCCCAAAACCCGGGCGATACGATCAAAGTAAAAACATTTCACTATGGTAGCAATACCAGAGATACTTTGGCTAAGTTCCCTGCCGGAAATCTCACCTTTGAAAAAATTATTATGAAGTACAATATGCGTTGCAAAAACGCTTTGGTTAGTACCAGTGATAATAGAAATTTAGGTTGTGGAGAATGGGATTATTCTTGCAATACGTATGTTGTTGACTCGTCAAAGGTAGAGGCAGTGCAAGCCACCCAACCCAAATACGTAATTAGCAATTTTAGCGGAAACAACTTTGCATTTAGCACAAAAGAGATCTACGATTATTACCGTTTTACCCAAAAGAAAACTCAGGTAAATACTATTATATCAGACTCTCAATTTACGATTGGATCAGGTAATAATTTTTCGGCGGCACCCATTTTCACACCAGCACGTTCGGGCAAATCTCAATATATTTACACTGCAGCAGAACTCGCTGCTGCTAATTTAAGTTCGGGTCTATTAAACAGTCTTATTTTACAAGTTCAAACCACTGGCACCAAAGCCGGATTCTTAAAAGTTAAGTTAAAGCATACAACCCGTCAGAATCTAGAAAATGGAATGCCTGAATTAACCGGATTTACCGAAGTTTATTTTAGCGATTTCTCTTTCGTACAAGGTGCTAACAGAATTCCATTTCATACTCCTTTTAATTGGAACGGAACCGATCACATATTAGTTGAATTTTCATTTACCAATACGGTGGCACAAAATCCCATTCAAATTGCCAGCGACTCACTTGGTTCAGCCATGGGTTTATTTGCCATTAATAATTACGGTCTGAACCTATCTCATTTGGGCGAGGCAAAACTAGACACAACTCAATTTTCTCGGATCAGAAATGAAATAACCATCTCGTTTTGGGCTTTTGGCAACGCCAATCAAATGCCTATTACAACCAGCATTTTATATGGCTATGACGCCAATGTAAATAATCGTCAGTTAAACATACACCTGCCTCATTCAAACACAAATGTTTATTTTGATTGTGGTTTTTCTGCCGGAGGATACGACCGTGTAAATAAAGTGGCTACGCTTGCAGAAATGGGTGGCAAATGGAACCATTGGGTATTTGTAAAAAACGCCAGCACTGGAGACATGAAAGTATTTTTAAATGGCGTATTATGGACATCTGGCACAGCCAAACTTAAGCCAATTAATCTTCTAAATTTAATATTGGGAAAAGACCAAAACGGAAATAGTAATTACAAGGGTAAAATGAATCAATTAATGATTTGGAACAAAGCCATGCCAGATTCTATGATTGGCTCCATTTCTAGGAATTTTGAAACCCAACAGGCTCCATTAGCTGCCAATTTAGTAGCTTATTACCCAATGAACGAAGGAAGCGGAAACCAGTTAAATGAGTTAATAAATAGCAAACAAATTACTGGTAAAAACTTCCGTTGGAGTTATGATAGAGGCGAGCAAATTAGTTATGGATTTACTAATACTTCAAATAGGCCAAGCATCATATTTACACGCTCAAACTTTGACTTGAGTGTAACACCTGTTAGCTCGCTTGATTCAGTTTTGCGCGCTACGCATGTGATAGAAGAATATAGCATTACCTCCAAGCAAGGAGTAAATCCGATAAGCAATGATGTCATTAACTTAGTAAGTACTACTACCAATTATTATGCTGCTTCACCAAGCCAAATATACAATGGAGACCTTGCAAATATGCCTTTAGTTGATAGCACAACTAACGTATCTGAGGGCAGCATTGCACTGAGCAATTTACCTTTTTTCAGGAGGTTCCCTTGGCATAATGAAATTATGTCATTTGTAACTCCTTATGGAATTGGATTAAATTTAGGGGTTGAGGGAAGAACTTGGTATTTTGACGTATCAGATTTTGAACCCATTTTAAAAGGTGACAAACGAATATTAATGACATTGGGCGGGCAAAATCAAGAACAAAATGATGTTGAATTCTGGTTCATCGTTGGAACACCTCCAAGAAATGTGGTAGGATTTAACCAGATTTGGCAAGGAACCAATAGAACAGGCCAAGCTTCTTTAGTTAATATTAATAACCAAAATAGGTTTGCACCAGAAAATGTATCTATTCCGGCTAATGGCAAGTATTTTAAAATGCGTTCCAGTATCACCGGGCATGGTGCTGATGGAGAGTTTGAAGCCAATGGCGGTCAGGTGAGTCACTACCTAAATCTAAATGGAGGAGCAGATGAGTTTGAATGGATCATAAGTGAAGAATGTGCTTTTAATCCAGTATTCCCTCAAGGTGGAACTTGGGTATATGACAGACAAGGTTGGTGCCCTGGCCAAAGGTCTTTATTAAAAGAATTTAACCTTACTCCCATTGTTAATGCGGGTGCAACGGTAAGTGTAGATTATAATGCAAGTGCCCCTTTAAAAACAGGAGGAGACTATAATTATCATGTAGCTCACCAATTAGTGAGCTATGGAGAATTTAATTTTAATAAAGATGCCAGAATAATGGATATTTTACAACCGAATAATGCCATTGTGCACGGTAAGAAAAATCCAATGTGCACTAACCCCAAAATTGTAATTCAGAACTCAGGAAAAAATCCAATCACGCAGCTTGTTATTTCATATGGCATAAATAATGGAGCACCCTTAACCCATGAATGGAAAGGTAATTTATTAGCCATGCAATTAGATACGATTGAATTACCTCACAAAGGCACTTTATGGAATAATGGCATCACAGGAAATGCTAATTCTTTTTATGCTCAAATCACTAAAGTGAATACTGCAGAAAATGATGAATATGCCTTGAACAATAAAATGAGTGTACGCTTTACTTTACCAGAGATTGTACCTTCTGTATTTACCCTTGAGTTTAGAACCAATAACAGACCCACAGAAAGCAGCTACAAACTTTTTGACGATTGGGGTAACTTAATAGACAGCAAAGAGTTTACAGATGCAAACACCACTTTTACCAAGCAATATAATTTGGGAGGTTGCTATAAATTGGTGGTAGCAGATAAAGGTCATGATGGAGTGCAATGGTGGGCTAATTCTGCTCAAGGTACAGGTTTTATTAGATTAAGAAGAGCAAACAACACCATTCTTAAAACCTTTCAACCCGATTTTGGAGGCGGATTTGAATATTCATTTACTACCAATTGGGCATTACAAACAGAGGAAGTAAACATTGAAAATGAAATCATGGTTTTTCCAAATCCAAGCAAGGGAGAGATCCATATTAATGGAAATTATTTAGAAGGATCAAAAGTGTTCATTTATGACTTGTTGGGGAAAGAACTCATGCAAATAGCAAGCTTAAAAGGAAATGAGAATAGCATAGACACTCATACCATTGGATCTGGCATGTATCTATTACATATAGAAACTCAAAAAGGCACGATAAGTAAAAAAATTAGTATCGAGTAAAAATAAAAAAAGGTGCTACATTCAACATGTAGCACCTTTTTTTTGAATCTGAATCTCATTAATCTTTACATTCATAGGTATAGTTTACGGCCAACACTTCTGCTCCACCCTGTATCTTCATTGCTTCTCTGAGCACATTACCTTTAGGGTCAAAATAATAGTAAACCTGGTAATAATTTGTAGGACCACCAGTAAAAATTACCTGTAAGTCTTTTACTAAATTTTTACTAGCAGATTTGGGCATATACGCCAATGAGAAATTTGGCAAATAATCACATTGCTTTTCAAAAATAGGCTTACGTTTATCCATTTTTGAGGTATCATAGGCCATATTAATAACAACCTGCGCTGTTACAGTATCTTTGCCATAAGAAAGCACGCGTGTTAAGTTTTTATTAGTCCAGGTATAAACCATTTTAGAGCTGAACACATACTTATCTTTTACCCATGCAAAAGTGCGAGAAAGCGCTAAAGTACTATCTGGGTTATAAACATACCAAGTTAGCTGTTGCGCAATGGTATCTGTTAGCCCCTGTTGCTCTAAATTAGTAGGATATCCATTGGATTTAAGATTAAATTTTAAGATGTTTTTATTTACCTTGATATCTTTTAATGTGACAGAATTATTGGTATAGGAATATTCATAATTTGCCAATTTTACGATCCTATTTTGATTATCATAGGTATATTGAGCAGAATCTGCTTGTGTTTTAAACCTACATTCACCAGCTGCTAATCCGGTTCCGGAATTGACTGGCGGAACATCGTCTGCATTTTTTGAACATGCTTGAACCAAACATAACAAGCCTAAAAATAAAATGGAGATAAGTTGAACCCGCTGTTTAGGGGATAAAAAAAGAAAGTAATTCCTTGATTTCATATCATGATTAATTAATAATCAAATATATAGAAATTAAAATTAAATAAAATACAAGGATTATAAAAACTAATTTAAATCACTTTTAATCCGAGCAAATAATCATACCTTTACCTATGAAGAAAAAATATCAGTTTATTGTATTGCTTTGCTTTGGAATGTTAACAAACTCCTTGCAAGTTTTGGGTCAAGAAAAAGCAAACTCAGCTAAAGAAATTGTTACCAAACACGGATTGGGCGCTGGAGCTGGCTTTACCACTGGCTATGGTTTGTCTTATAGATATACTCCCAACAAATGGGGAGCTCAAATAAACTTTGCCCCTTACAAAGACAGTGAAACGGAACGCTACAGCGTTGGATTGAGTTTTTTATATACCCTCATTCAAAATAATAATACTAGCTTATTTGCCTACCAGGGAAATCATTATTACTACAACTCTCAGATGCAATATGTATCTAACCCCATTGCTCCATTTAATGAAACATACAAACGGGTGAGTGAAGGTTATATGAATAACGGGATAGGTTTTGGAATAGAAATTATTTTTGCCAAACGCATCAGTTTTAATCTCATGGCAGGCTTTGCAACCTATAGAAACTTTAGCAATATAAACCTCACCGGAGAAACTGCTTTGTTTTATAAGTTTTAGTTTGGGGGGGGCGGGGATATTCAAGATATATATTATCATGAAGAAAAGATGAAAAAGCTGCATTTAATAAACCATTTAAAGTCTCAGGAGTATAACTGCACCTCAAGCTAGATATCACTTGATATAATATTGGTTAAGTTTCATAAAGTTAACATATAGGTTGCATACAGATTTGGCAATTTTTCGGAGGGGTTTTAATTTTAGCATATTTTAATATTCCAAGATTTTTAAAGTGTAAATATTTATTTAAGTTTTTTTTCGACGAATCCTATATTCGCCACAATGTTTTTGAAATACAGACATTTTGGATTTGCATTAATTTTTTTTTTCGTCTCTTGTCAAAATAAAGACAAGAGATCAAATCCATATTTATACGATTATGAATGCATTCAACCAACATTAAATAAAGTATTTTCTATAAATAATATTGATACCCTTATTATAAATGGATTATACAATTTAGCATTTGAGCTTATCACAACTAACAAGGAAAAAATTACAAATAATAATCTATTGGTTTTAGCCAACAGATTTATCGAAAACGGAGAATTTGATAAAGGTCTAAGCCTGGCGAATGCGATTCAAGATACAGCCCAAAAGCAAACTGTTTTATTATTGAACCTCTATGGCACACTGAATAAAATGGACAATAATCAATCACAGTTATTACTAGATTCATTGCTTGTTTTGGATAGGCTAAATCCGGATCAAATAAACCCTGTGGAAATTTTGCTAGCTAAAAGCTATTTAGCGCATAATCGTAAAGATTATGTAAAGTCGATTGAACTCAACCTTGCAGCTATTGAAAAAATAAAAACCGAATTTCACTCTGTTGATTTATTGGCAAAAGTTTATCATAGAATCGGTAATAGCTATAATGATATTGTAAGAGATAAGGTCAATTTTACAGTAAATAAAAAAACTTGCCTTAATTATTCTATTCAATATTATCAAAAGGAGTTAAATCTATTAATTAAAAACAAGTCTAGAAACGAGACTAAAATTGCTCTTAATTATATCACAACAGCAATGTTATTAAGAGGAAAAGTGACTGATGATAGCTTAGTAAGTTACTACAAAAAAGCACTATCTTATTTAATTATTACCAATAACCAAGATTTTATATTAACCAGAAACCCAATTTATACTTCAATTGCTTTAACCCAATTGGGTGGTATTTATTACGAAACTAAGCAGCCATCAAAAATGGATAGCATTTTTGATATTAACAGTAAATTAATTCAATT
>CANHDN010000028.1 GCA_947459415.1 Bacteroidota bacterium | reverse complement strand
GCCAATAAAACGGCTAATAAAAAAATTTCATATTGACCAAGTTTAGTGATGGCCGCCATCACCACGGCTGTAAGTCCGGCGGCTGGTCCGCTAACACTGGCATGTGAATCGCTTAATAAACCGATAACTACACCACCAATAATGCCAGCAATAACTCCTGAAATTAGCGGTGCTCCGCTGGCTAATGCAACGCCCAAGCATAAAGGAAGGGCAACTAAGAACACTACAATACTTGCAGGTAAATCATACTTTAATTTAGAAATCATTGAGTAAGAATGTGAGTGAAGAAAATTGAATAATTAAGTGATTGCAAAATAAGAAAACTATTTTAAATAGCTAGACAAGTTAAAAATTAGATTAAATAGAAATTATTTGACAAGGCAGGTGTGGTAGTTTAAATTTTTTTGTCAAACTTTGAAACATGCAAGAATTGGAGCCTTATTACCGTTGGAGAGATATGTATCAGAGTGAAAATGATCCTGATTCTCCTTTTTTTGAACGCGAATACAGTGAGTTTGAATTTACTAATCAAGTATATAATTATCTCATACACCCCCAATGGGATGAATTTGGTTCGCCAACCCTTTATCTAAAAATTTTATTTGCTGATTACCAAAAGGGCTTTGCGGTTATAGAATTATTGGGTGAGTGGAATGATGCCATCCATAATGATATTATGTTTTTGAAGCGAGAAGTAATTGAGCCACTTAATCATCAGGGTATTGATAAATTCATACTCATCGGCGAAAATGTACTCAATTTTCACAGCAGCGATGATAGTTATTATGAGGAATGGTTTCAGGATGTTGAAGAAGGCTGGATTGCAGCGCTAAATTTTCAAGAACATGTTTTGGCTGAATTTCGTTCTGCAAATATTGATTACTACTTCAACTTTGGAGGCGAACTCGATGCGTTTAATTGGCGTAAATTTAACCCAATGCAGTTATACAGTGAAGTTCAAAAAGTGATGAATCACCGATTGGGTTAGATCCCACCTTCTTTCATTTTCTCTGCATTTTCTGCCACTTGTAACTGGTCTATAAAGGTTTGAATATTTCCATTCATGACCTCAGGTAAATTATACGCAGTATACCCAATTCTATGATCGGTTACCCTACTTTGAGGATAGTTATAGGTACGTATTTTGGCAGATCTATCACCACTAGAAACCATGGTTTTTCTTCTACTGGCAATACCTTCATTGTGTTTCTGTAACTCAATTTCATATAATTTTGAACGTAACATTTGCATGGCTCGTTCTCTATTACCATTCTGAGTTCTCTCTACTTGGCACACAACAACAATACCAGAAGGCCTATGGGTTAGCATCACCTTACTTTCCACCTTATTTACATTTTGACCGCCAGCACCACCAGAGCGTGCAGTTTGCATATCTATATCAGCAGGGTTTAAATATACATCTACTTCTTCTGCCTCTGGTAAAACCACTACTGTGGCAGCAGAGGTATGCACCCTACCTTGGGTTTCAGTTTCTGGAACACGTTGTACCCTGTGAACGCCACTTTCATATTTTAGAATTCCGTATACATCATCTCCCGTAACTTCAATAATAACCTCTTTATACCCTCCAGCTGTTCCTTCTGTAAAATCAATCACTTCTGTTTTCCAGCCACGTTTTTCACAGAAATACATATACATTCTGTATAAGTCGCCTGCAAAAATGCTGGCTTCATCTCCACCTGTTCCACCCCTAATCTCTAAAATAGCATTTTTACCATCCTCTGGGTCTTGCGGAATGAGCAGAATGCGCACTTCTTCTTCTAATGGCGACAATTTTGGCTCTAATTCATCTAGCTCCATTTTTGCCATTTCACGCATTTCGTCATCCTTTTCGGTTTTCAAAATCTCTTTGGCATTTTGAATGTTTCCAACCAAGTTTTTGTATTCAAAGTATTTTTCTACAATACGTTGCAGCGATTTATATTCGCGATTCATTTGCTTAAACCGCGCCATATCACCGAGCACATCGGGCTGACTGAGTTGTTCTTCTACTTGCTTAAATCGCTGGTATATGGCTTCTAATTTGTCTAACATAATGCTTTTTAGAGGCCGCAAAGATAGGGGTTCAAGAAGAAATTACCATAGCTTTTTGGTTTTCAATTGGCTTTGTATTGATAAACCCAAACACCCTTATCATTTAATAGATACAACCTATCCTTTTCTAAACTGAAGCTTCTATTCTGTTTTTGAGGGAGTGCTAAAGTATCTCTTTTAAATAATTTCATTTGGTAACTAAACAGATGCTTTTCATCCATATAGAACAAGCTTTCGCCTAAAATTTTTATTTCCTCTTTCCCCTTTATGGGAATAGTTTTGAGGTAGTTGGCAAATAAATCAAAAACTAGGATGCCTTCACTACTATCATTGGCATATATTTTATCACCATTATCTATAATTTTACTTACACTTAAGTTTTTATTTGAAGTAAACTGTAAGGAATTTCCACTTACCTGCAGCAGGCTGCCATCTTTGGCAATTTTCTTGAGCTGTAAATCACCTTGATCAAACACCCAAATTCCATTAGAATAGCTTCTAGCTGCTGCCGATGCTTGTATAATTCCAATATCTCCTAAATTTAACCTCCCTCTATAAGCAAGATTATTATCAAGAAAAACAAGGGCATTTAACTCTCTATAAAATAAATAAATTTCAAGTGGATTGCTGGCATCTAATTGAGTAATATTTCCTAAATACGCATAATTTAAGGTGCTTTGCAATACACCTTGTGCATTGTATTTATATAATTGATTGGTTTTACTAATCAAATAAATATTACCCATGCGATCTGTTTCAATAATTTTTGCCTCGGCTTCAATGGCATACAAATATTGCCAATTAGGCTCAAAACTACTGAAAAGTATCCAAGCAAAAAGTACAATAATATGATTAACTTTCTTTTTCAAACTCTTCTAAAGTAAGGGTTTGGCCATCGTATACGGCATAGGTATTAAATCCAATCCAGTCGCCTAAATTTACATAGTTACGTTTATCGTCTAATTGATAAATCATAGGTAAATGTCGATGGCCAAAAATATAAAAGTCTGCGTTACTACCCTCTTTTATGAGCGTTCTGCAATGTTCAATTAGGTGCTCTTTTTCTCCATGAAAATTGAAGTTACCATCAAAAGTTTTAAGTTTGCTTCTATGGCTAAGCCAATTAGCAATACCTATACCAATGCTTGGGTGAAAAAGCGCAAATAATTTTTGAAAAATTGGATTTCTATAGATCCAGAGTATCCACTTAAATTTAGTTTGGCCTGATCCTAATCCGTCACCATGACCAATATAAAATTCATGGTTTCCTAATTTTCTGACAATTGCTTGAGGATGAACCTGAACCCCAAGTTCTTTTTCGAAGTATCCAAACTGCCATAAATCATGATTGCCATGAAAAAAATGAACTTTAATTCCTGCATCGCAAAATGCAGCAATTTTTGCCTGAAGGCGAACAAAACCTTTAGGTATAACCAGTTTATATTCGAACCAAAAATCAAACAAATCACCAACTAAAAACAATTCTTCACAATCAGATTCAATCTTATTTAGCCACCGAATGATGCGTTCTTCTCTGGCTTTGCTGCTTATGCTATCTGGAATGCCAAGGTGAAAATCTGAGGCAAAATATATTTTTTTTGAAGTCACAGTCAAATTAATCTTGTTTGCGGTCATCAATCAAAAAAAGGATGAGCTCAATGGGGCCGTGTGCACCCACCACCATTTCTGGCATCATTTCTGGTTCTGCACTTGGTAAATCTTGTGTTCTGCTTGGCCCAGTTATAAAACTAATCATAGAAGGCATATTCCTACCATATCTATTACGAAGGCTATGCATCGCTTCTTTCATATCAAATACCAATTGCGATCTTCGTGCAATAATTACATGAACAGGTGGCCAAATAGTAAGTGTTCTGCTATTTCTGGCACTGCTAATAAGAATACTGCCAGAACTTGCTAAAAGAGATTCACAGCCAGTAATAGAGGCCTGAATTTTATCTAGGTGTTCTTTTTTATCAAAATACTCTATGCCTGCGTCATCTAGGATGGTCTGTGTTTCTTCTTCCCAACAAAAGGTGTATTTCCATTTTCTGAGTTCTATTAGATCTAGGAGTTTATCTACGCAATCAAAAGTATTATCGCAGTATACAAATTGACCTTGAACTGAAACAAACTTTTTAACAAACATTTCAGATAAAGTTTCACCTTCTGGGCGCGCAAATACATTACTTTCTAGGTCAATATTCTGAAAGCTACTCTTAGATTTATAATTAAGAGCTTGTCTAACTTTTTTAAGGATTTTTTCCTTAGATGTAATTTGCTGTTCCAATCAATCGCAATTTAAACAATTTAAGTGCTACAAAAAAAGCACTTTATTAAAGCAGTTCAAAATGAGCATTATACTAAGAAATTATTCCTTTCGTTTTTTGTTCATGAAAACGCTAACTAAACTATTTTTACTTATAGGGGTAGCCTTTATAAGTTTGGGGTTCGAATTAAAATCACGTACCCCTTTCTGGATTATATCAAACCAAACATCTGTCATACCAGATGGTTTACTCTTGGCTTATGAGAGTAATAATGGGCATAGTCATTATGGGAAATGTCTGAAGCTTAAATTAGAAAACAAATTAAATAAAAAGATTGATTATGCGATACCTGCCGGATTTCAATTGCAGGCGGCAGATTCTACTTATCAAAACTTAGTAGTAACTGAGAATGTTTTTGTATCAATTTTACCTAAACAAAAACTTGAAATTCCAATTTTTGCCATGTGCACGGAACCCAATGATGCAGCTCCTGGTTCAGAAGTTTTAAGTTATAAACCAATTACAAAAGCCAATTCACATCTGAGTGAATTGTGTGAACTGATAGCCCAAGAAAAATGGCATAATAGTGAAGCGCAACAAGCTGTTTGGTGTTTAGTAGATGATAGATCCTTAAATAGAATTAATGGTTTTGATACCGCTGTTGTTAGGAAATTGCAAAGTAAAATAGCCAAACTTACTAATAAAAAGATGCCAGCACCTCCAACAAAAACAGATTATCAGCGAAACTATTATGCAAACTCTTCTTCAATGAAAATAAAAGTTGGTGGTTCATATAGTTTTTATTTTTCTAGCCCCAAAAGTGTGCAAATCGCTATGTTTAATACGCAAAATGTTTTGGTTCGGGAACTTTATAAAAACGAACAAGAAGCAGCAGGAAGAAAAACCATTAACTATGCATTTGACGCCTCAGTATATACAGAACCCGTTTACTATATGCGCATGTTTGTAAATGGAGAAAAAAGACTTGAAACAAAAATGAATTTGAACTAATTAATTATTTTCAGCAAAAGGAGTTTTCATCATATGATGTAATAACTCATTTAACTTATTTCTAAGTTCATTTCTGTTTACAATTAAATCTAAAAAGCCGTGTTCTAACACAAACTCTGAGCTTTGAAAACCTTCAGGTAAATCTCTTCCAATGGTTTCACGAATTACCCTTGGTCCGGCAAAGCCAATGAGTGCTTCTGGTTCTGCAATATTCACATCTCCTAACATGGCAAAGCTCGCAGTTACTCCGCCTGTAGTTGGGTCTGTGAGTAAAGATATGTAAGGGATTCCGGCTTTACCGAGTAAGGCTAATTTGGCAGATGTTTTGGCCATTTGCATGAGTGAAAATGCAGCTTCCATCATACGTGCGCCACCAGATTTTGAAATAATAAGTAAGGGGATTTTATTTTCACGGGCATAATCAATGGCCCGTGCAATTTTTTCTCCAACAACGCTGCCCATGCTACCTCCAATAAAGCCAAAATCCATACAAGCTACTACCAATTTCATATCTGCGCTCAAATTGCCAACTGCCACGCGCATGGCATCTGTCATTCCACTTTTGCTCTGCGATTCTTTGAGTCTTTTGGCATATTCTTTGGTATCTTTGAACTGCAGGGGGTCGCTTGGCATAATCCCTGCAAAGAGCTCCTCATATTTATCTACAAATAAAAGGTCAAAATATTCGTGTGAACCAATTTTGTCATGGTAATTGCAATTCGGACAAACATAGGAATTTGCCTGATGGTCTGTAGCTAACAATGTTTTTTTGCATCTACTACATTTATGCCAAAGTCCGTCTGGTACAGATTTCTTCTCTGAGGTTAGGGTAGTGATACCTTCTTTTACACGTTTATACCAACTCATTTTTCACTTAAAATAAGCTTCGAAATAAAGTATTGAAGCTAAATATACCAAGAAAATAAATTAATCATTTGTTTTTCAATTATTTATGAATATTATTGACAAGCCTTAAACGCTTTATTCTAATTAGTTTAAAAAGCTGATCAATATTTTGCAATTTCGTAGTGATGCGATTTTTTCTATTTATATTTATTTTTTTGTTTGGCATTTTTAAGGCACAAGCAAGTTTAATTTTATCAGATGACACAAAAGAAATAGAGCTAGGTAAGCACGCATCTTATTTGTTAAGGTCTGGTCTTGATGGGGATGTATTATCCTTTTTGAAGTTTAGTGAGACTAAATTTAAAAAAAATCCAAGTGGGCTCTTATTATTTGAAGAATATGCTTCGTCTCCACATGTTTGGTTACGATTTGATTTTGTTTATTCAGGAGAAAAAAGTAAGGAATTGTTATTAGAAATAAACAATCCCTTAATTGATGAGGTTTATTTTTATTTGCTTCAAGGGGAACAAATCATAGATAGTAATCAATGTGGGGATGCCTTGCCGTT
Source organism: Bacteroidota bacterium (assembly GCA_947459415.1). Taxonomy (GTDB): domain Bacteria; phylum Bacteroidota; class Bacteroidia; order UKL13-3; family UKL13-3; genus B1. The sequence goes on along the minus strand of CANHDN010000028.1, from coordinate 17,448 downwards.
TCATCTTAGGCGCATTCATTTTCGTAATCCCATTTTCCCTATTCGGTTTGAACCAAATCAGAAATACACCTTGTATATCATGTGTAATGCTCATGGAAGAAAAATGCATATACCTATTACTTTAAGATCTGTTGAAGGTTTTATTGAACGTAACTCTGCCAAAGATTTATTACTGGGTTTGTTTTACGGCATTTTGGTTTCTCTTACATTGGTATACTTCTATTTGGCATTCATTATAAAAGAAAAGTCGTTTTTATTCTTGGCTTTGTATTTACTGTTTTTAACCTTTTCACAACTTGCCGTGAGCGGAGTAGATTATGCCTATTTTTGGCCAAACACCACTTATTGGAATAATAGGAGTATTGCTGTTTTTATGGGTTTGGCCATTGTTATGGGATTGTATTTTGCTTGGTTGTTTGTAGCTGCCAAGATTTCGAACAAGATCCTCTGGCCCTTCAGGCTATTATTAGGTGCAGCAATACTCTCCATTATTTTGTCTTTGGGTTCAGATGAAATGCTGCACTATGGCATCAATTTATTGTATTATCTCATTCCGCTAGATTATGGTTTGCTATTTATTGTTGGATTTTATTATCTCATAAAACGAATTAAGGTAGCCCGATTTTTTGCATTAAGTTTTTTTGCAGCTACAATTAGTATTGGTTTAATGACCTATTATTCTACTAGCAGTACCATAGACAATGTTTATACTAATAATTTTGTGCTCTATGCTCTAATTGTTAAATGTTTAATGTTGTCTATATCCATGTTAGATAGGCTTAAAATTTTTAAGGAAGAAAAAGAAATTGCACAGAAATCTGTCATTAAAAATTTGGAAGAACTTGCCAGCTATAAAGAGGGTGTGAACCAAGAGTTAGAAAGAAGAATACTTGAGAAAACTACCGAATTACTTGCAAAAAAGAATGAAATTAATTTAGCAATTATTCAGGGTGAAGAGCGTGAAAGACGACGTCTTGCCCAAGAGTTACACGATGGACTTGGGAGTTTATTAGCTACCTTAAAACTTAATGTTGAATCATTGAACTTAGAAAATAAAGGCCTTAATTCATTTGAATGGAAAGCCTACCAAGGTTTACTTGAATTAGTAGATTATGCTTGTGTGTCCTTGAGAGATATTTCTCACAATATGTTACCTGCAGGAATTGAGCATTTTGGCTTAGATGCTACCTTAAAATCTGACATAGCAAAAATAAAAAGGCATAAAGGATTGCAAATTAATTTAGAAACATTTGGTATTAATCACATTCAGAATAAAGAAATTGAGTTGCATGTGTACCGAATGGTTTTAGAATTATTAAATAATGTTATTAAACACGCCCATGCTTCGCAGGTTAATATTCAATTAATGATGCATGATTCAATTCTATCACTGATTATTGAGGATAATGGAATTGGATTTAATCCTGAAAAAACCATACTTTCGGGCATTGGAATTATTTCTGTAAAGTCTCGGGTGGAAGCCCTTTCTGGGAAGATGCAAATTGATTCTGCAGAACAAAAAGGCACCTCTGTTACTATAGAAATTGCTATCCCTTAAGCTATAAAAATGAAAAAGGTTTTAATTGCAGATGATCACCAAATATTTCTGGCCGGCTTGCGTATGATTTTTGCTGATAGCAAAGATTTTTTTATAGCTAAAGAAGTAAATAATGGGCAAGAGGTATTGGACGCATTTAAGAAAGAAATATTTGATTTTGCCATCCTTGATATTAATATGCCCATATTTAATGGGATTGTTATTGGAAAAAAGTTGGCAGAAAAATATCCATCTTGTAAAGTAATTTTTCTTACTATGTACAGTGATGTAAAATTTGTGAATGAGTTTGCGAGAAGTAATGCCTTTGGCTATGTATTAAAAAATGCGGGTAAATCTGAATTACTGCAAGCCTTACAATGTGCTGAAAAAGGAGAAAAATATATTAGCAATGAATTACAATATACTCCAGATAAGTTAGACCTAGATTCATCTAAATACCAAACATTAACAAAAAGAGAAATGGAGATTATTGGCTTATTGGCCAAAGGGAAAAGTAGTCAACAAATTGCCGAAGATCTCTGTTTAAGTGTGTTTACTGTAAATACCCATAGAAAAAATATCTTACACAAACTCAACTTAAAAAATGCTGCCGGAATTGTAAAGTTTGCTTTAGAAAATAATATGATATAAAAAAAGCCTGCCTCTTCCTGTGAAGAGGCAGGCTTTTAATGTATGTTGTTAGTATATAAATTAAGCGATTGTTATGCTGCTATCTAAATATACATCTTGGATAGCATTTAATAATGCCACACCTTCATTTAATGGTTTTTGGAAAGCTTTACGGCCAGATATTAAACCTTGTCCGCCTGCACGCTTGTTAATTACAGCTGTAGTTACCGCTTCAGCTAAATCAGATGCTCCTTTACTTTCTCCTCCCGAGTTAATTAAACCCATTCTACCCATGTAACAATTAGCTACTTGGTAACGCGCTAAATCAATAGGGTTATTAGAAGACAATTCTGTGTATACTTTATTATGTGTTTTACCAAAGTTTAAAGCGGTATAACCACCATTTACGTTTGGTAATTTTTGCTTGATAATATCTGCTTGTATGGTTACGCCTAAATGATTGGCTTGCCCAGTTAAGTCTGCAGCAGTATGATAATCTACTCCATCTTTTTTGAAGGCATTATTGCGGGTATAGCACCATAAAATGGTACTCATACCTAATTCATGCGCGCGTTCAAAGGCGGCAGCTACTTCTTGTATTTGGCGACCACTTTCGTCTGACCCAAAATAAATGGTAGCACCAACAGCAGTAGCGCCTAAGTTCCATGCTTCTTCTACTGAACCAAACATAATTTGGTCAAATTTATTAGGGTAACTTAAAAACTCATTGTGATTTAATTTAACAATAAACGGAATTTTGTGCGCATATTTTCTTGAGCAAGCAGCTAAAACACCATAGGTTGAAGCAACGGCATTACAGCCTCCTTCAATAGCTAATTTAATAATGTTTTCAGGGTCAAAATAAGCAGGGTTTGGGGCAAATGAAGCGCCAGCACTGTGCTCAATTCCTTGGTCTACAGGCAAAATAGAAACATACCCAGTACCAGCTAATCTACCTGTATTATAAATAGAAGCTAAGCTTCTTAATACTTGAGGTGAGCGGTTACTTTGCATAAAAACTCGGTCTAAAAAATCTCCACCGGGTAAGTGTAACTGACTTTTGTTAATGGTTTTGCATTCGTGATTTAATAATGAATCGGCGTTTTCGCCCAATAATTCGGCTATTTTTGTCATATTTAAGGTATAATTGCTGCGCAAACTTACGTTTTTTTGTAAAACAACCTCGAAAAAAATGAAAATAGAGATTCACAAAATTTCAGATCATGCTGAATTACAGCAGGCATGGGCCATTAGAAGAGAAGTATTTGTAATTGGTCAAAATTGTCCGGAAGACCTAGAATGGGAGTTTGAAGAAGAATCCATTCATTTTCTTGCTAAATTAGATGGAGAGGCTGCAGGAACTGCCCGCATCAGAGAAACTGAAAAAGGTTTCAAATTAGAACGTTTTGCCGTGTTAGATAAATTTAGAAATAGGGGAGTCGGCTCTGCATTGGTTCAAGCCTTGTTAAGTGAATTAAACAATACGAATAAACTAATCTATTTACATGCGCAGTTAACGGCCGCGCCTTTGTATGCTTATTTTGGGTTTGAACCAAGAGGAGAAAATTTTTGGGAAGCTGATATTGAGCATGTAAAAATGGTGTGGCAGAAATCTTAATCTACCAGCACCACATACATTTTCTTAATTTCTTCGGCGTATTTTTGTTCCACCAATTTACGTTTCACCTTTTGAGTGGGCGTCATTTCACCAGCTTCTAAAGTAAACAACCTACGTTTTACAGCAAAGTGCTTTACACGTTCAAATTTACCTAATTCTTTTTCGTATTTGTGTAAATCGGCCTCAATCCATTTTCTAATTTCTTCTTCTCTAATAAAGTCGTCGGCCTGTTCAAAATAATCTTCCTTAAAGCCAAATACCTCTTTCATTTCTTCTCTCGAAGGCACAATAATGGCAGTTAAGTATTCTTGTTTATCGCCAATTAAAAAGATTTGCTCAATTTTATTAGATTTTAGATAGGTATTTTCAATAGGGGTTGGATATACATTTTTACCAAAAGAATTTACTAAAATATTCTTGATCCTATCGGTTATTTTCAAGTATCCTTTATAAAATTTACCAACATCTCCGGTATGTAACCAACCTTCACTGTCTATGGCTTCAGCGGTAGCTTCTGGCAAGTTCCAATATCCTTTCATTACATTTCTTCCACGCACCAAAATTTCACCTTCGCCACACTCAAAATTTGGGTCATATGAATCAAAGGTTTGTATGGTAATAATTTCTTTGGTATCCGGATTTTGAATGGCAACCTCATTTAATCTTCCTACCCTACCTACAGCTCCAAAAACCTGTCTATGTGGTTCGTTAGCTGTTACCAAAGGAGAAGTTTCAGTTAAGCCATATCCTTCACAAACCAATACACCTAAGTTACCAAAAAATTCACCTACATGTTGCGGCATGGCTCCACCTCCACTAATCATAATTTTCATATTGCCGCCCAGTTTTTCTTTTATTTTAGAGAAAACCAATTTCTCGGCAATGGCAAGTTTAATAGCAAGCAGTGGTCCTGGCGTTTTACCTGCTTCTTTCAGTAGTCTGCGCTGTTCACCTGCAGAAACGGCCCAATTAAATATTTTCAAGCTTAAACCACCTTTTGAGGTTACGTTTTTACGCACGCGTTCTTCAATTCTTTCTAGTAGCCTAGGTACGGTTAAAATAGCGGTTGGTTTAACTTCCTGAATATTGCTGGTAAGTGCTTCTAAACTTTGCGCAAACGCAATTTGAGTGCCAACAATTGTACTTAAATAATAGGTAGCAGTGCGCTCATAAACATGACACATAGGTAGAAATGAAAGGAACACATAGTCTTTGTTTACAATATAAATTAACTCAAGCGCCATTTCTAAATCGCTTAAAAAATTATCGTGGGTAAGCATGGCACCTTTTGGCTTGCCAGTGGTTCCGGAAGTATATAACAAACAAGATAAATCATCGCGGGTAACGCCTGCACAGCGTTCATCAATGGCTGCTTGGGTAGTTTTATATTGGTCTGAACCAAATGCAATCATTTCTGAATAGCTGATAACGCCATCTTCTTTTTTGTCGGTATCAAAGGCAATGATGATCTTTTCTAGGTTCGGACAAGATGCTTTGATTTTATTAATTTTCCTGAGTAAAAATGGGGTCCCTACTAAGATGGCTTTGGCACCAGAATCATTGATAATATAGGCAACTTCACTTTCTGAAAGGGTAGGATAAATAGATACATTTACCAAGCCTAGCTGCATTAAACCTTGATCAAAGCAAATATACTCCGGACAATTTTCTATGATTAAGGCAACCCTATCTTGTTTTTGGTAATTGTGATAATGAAAGAAAGCAGAGATAGCATTGGCCTCATCAATTACTTGTTGGTATGTAATCTCTTGGTACTTGTCTTTCTTTTTCTCCATTAAATAAACACTATCAGGAGACTTTATATTTTTAGCTACATTCTTTAAATAAGGATGTAAAGAAGGAAAGGAATAATTTAAGTTGAATTTCTGATCCATTTATTAATCTTTAGTAAACGCGAATAAAGTTAAAAGCACTGTAGGCTTCAAATGATTTCTGAGAATTTTTTAAAAAACTATTTGCAATTTTTGCAAATACAAAAAAAATTATACAAATAGTGGAATTTAGCGGCTGCTTGGGATGCGCATTTTATAATCTACGCGGGCACCACCTTTAGAAATATTGATGAGTTTATTCTTTATCAACCTGCGCTTTAATTCAGAAATATAATCTACAAACAGTTTTCCTTTGCAATGGTCGTATTCGTGCTGAATTACCCTAGCGGCAATACCCGTAAAAGTTTCTTCGTGCCACACAAAATTTTCATCTTGATATTTTAGTTTTAGTTCTGCGTGTCTGCTTACTTTTTCCCTGATATGCGGAATACTCAAACAACCTTCTTCATATTCCCATTTATCGCCCCATTCTTCTATTATTTCTGAGTTTATAAAAACTTTCTTTACCTCTGGGTAATTTTCTTCATCAAATGCACTGGTATCAACTAAAAAAAGATTGATAGCCTTTCCTATTTGCGGTGCTGCCAATCCAACACCATGGGCATTATACATGGTTTCCCACATATTCTCTATCAGTTTTGCTAGGTCTTTATAGTCTTTATCTATGTTTGAACCAACTTTTCTTAATACTGGGTCGCCGTATGCTATAATTGGAAGTATCATGTTTGTATGCTGCTTGTTAAAATTTATTTTCTAAATACGTTTGCAAAATAAGCACCGCGCTTATTTGGTCTACATTTCCTTTTTTTTGCCTATCCATTTTTTTGAGTCCCATTTCTAGCATGGCGGCCTGTGCCATTCTGGAGGTGAGACGCTCATCAATTCTTTTGATGGGCATATTTGGGAAATTTTTGGACAACAAAGATATAAATTTTTCTACATGCACCGCAGATTCAGAATCGGAACCGTCCATTTGTAGCGGTTTGCCCACCACCATACAGTCTACAGTTTCTTTGCCGATGTATTCTTTTAAAAAGGGCAACATATCGTGGGTTCGTTGCGTTGCCATGCCACTGGCAATAATCTGCAAGGGGTCGGTTACCGCTATACCACAGCGCTTTGTACCAAAATCTATTGCCAATATTCTTCCCATAACCTGCTTGCAAAGAAAAGATATAAATGCTAAATCCGAAATTCTAAATTCGAAAAACAAACTACAAAGCAACAAAGGGAAAAAGAAGAAATATCGAATGATCAAAAACTATGGTCTAAGGACTATCGACTAAAAGCACCACCTTGTAACAAAAGTTACACTCAAATTCAAATCTCAGGCTATATTTGAATACAATTCTACTTAAGATGAAAAAAAACTGTACCCGTTTAATGTTCGTTTGTTTGGGTTTGTTACTTGGTAATCATTTTGTTTCTGGGCAAAATCCTTTAATAATTCCTGATACGCTTAGTGGCACTGAGATTAACTTGAGTATTCAAAATGGTTCTAAGCAAATTTTTGCAGGAAATGTCACGCAAACGATGGGTATAAACGGACCTATTTTAGCACCAACCATTATTTTAAATAAGCACCAAAATGTTACCATGCGGGTTAAGAATAACCTAGCAGATACCACTACCATACATTGGCATGGCATGCACGTAGCTCCGCAAAATGATGGTGGTCCGCATATAACCATTTTGCCAGGCAAAGAATGGACACCATCTTTTGAAGTATTAGACCATGCATCTACACATTGGTATCATCCGCATTTGCATCATAAAACATACGACCAAGTGCAAATGGGAATTGCAGGGTTTATTATTGTTAGAGATTCTTTGGAAGCTGCTATTAATTTGCCGCGTAAGTATGGCGTAGATGATTTTCCGATAGCCATACAAAGCAAAGGAATAGATGCCAATAACCAAATAATAACTACGCATACGGCACTCGATTCTACCGTATTAATTAATGGTACGTATAAGCCTTTTTTAAATGCTCCTAAGCAGGTAATCCGACTTCGTTTATTAAACGGATCGCCGGAGCGGGTATATAATATTGGGTTCAGCAATAACCAAAGCTTCTACCAAATTGGTGGCGATGGGGGTTTATTGAGTGCCCCTGTTGCTTTAACACGCTTGTTAATTGCACCGGGAGAGCGGGCAGAGATATTGATTAATTTAGCAGAAGTAGCAGCTGGCTCAATAAATCTTATGAATTACGGTTCAGAAATACCCAATGCGCGCTATGGCGCTGCGCAGCCAGGAATGGGGCAGGGACAAACCATTCCTGGTTATACCAGCAATCCTTTAAATGGCGCAAATTTTTCATTATTGAATATTCAAATAGGTTCAGCCACCAGTAATCCAGTAACTAGCATACCTAATAGTTTAATTGCTCATAATCCGTGGCCAGCAGCTTCGGCTCAGGCCACCAGAAATTTGGTATTTATGTCTATGAATATGGGTCCGGGTGCTATTAACGGACCATTTACCATAAACGATGTACATTTTGATATGGACGTAATTAATTTTAAGGTGCCGTTTAACAATATTGAAATATGGGAATTGCGCAATCAAACGCCCATAGCGCACCCGTTTCATATACACAATGTGAGCTTTTATATTTTAGATATAAATGGCGTGGCACCTCCAGCTAATATGCGTGGTAGAAAAGATGTGGTATTGGTGCCCGGAGGTAATGCTGTGGTAAGGTTTATAACCAAATTTGAAAATTTCTTTAACGATACTTTACCCTATATGTACCATTGCCACATGTTAACGCATGAAGACGATGGCATGATGGGGCAATTTGTGGTAAATTCTCCTTGTAGTTTATTGGTAAAATCACCTGAAAATGCCAATGTGGTGTTGGGTGCAACTGCTGTTTTTAAAACAGAGGTAAGCGATACGGTGACTAGCACTTTTCAATGGCAAAGTAATATCGGATTTGGGTTTCAAGATTTGCAAAATGCAGGACAGTATAGTGGCGTAACAATGCGCGAATTAAAGGTGGCTAATATTGCTTCGACTAACCACAACCAGCAGTTTAGGTGCAAAATTGCCAATGCTACTTGTGAGGTAACTTCCGAAACAGCAGTTATCCAAGTTGGCACCAGTAGTTTGTTGGCTATTCATCAAAAATGGGAAGCAGTTTTGTATCCAAATCCAGTGAAAGATTTGCTTACGATAAAAATGGGAAATGCCAAATCAGCCCAATTTGTTATTAGCAACACCCTTGGCCAAACCTTAGTAGAGGGCAAGCTCGATGCCTCACAAAATCAAATTTTAGTAGCGCACTTGCCCAATGGCTTATACATTATTCAATTAAACAGTCTGAACCAAAACTGGGTTGGTAGGTTTTTGAAAGACTAGTCATCACGTCGCATTCAATACCATTCTAAACGTAGTGCCTTTGCCTAGTTCAGAATGACGCACGTAAATTTGGCCTTTGTGGTATTCTGTTATAATGCGTTTTACTAAAGATAAACCGAGGCCCCAGCCACGTTTTTTGGTGGTGTATCCGGGTTTAAAAACGGTTTTAAACTTGCTCTTTGGTATGCCTTTTCCGGTGTCGGTAATGTCTATATACACCTGTTTGGCATCATGGTTAATGAGCAAAGTAAGTGAGCCTTCGCCCTCCATGGCATCTATGGCATTTTTGCAGAGGTTTTCTATTACCCAATCAAACAAAGGAACATTGATATTGGCCCAATTACCTGGTTTACCCACTTCTACTTTTATATTAACCCTACTCGAAACCCTGTTGCGCAAATAGCCCACGGCTTTTTCCACCACTAAATCTAAGTTTTCAGATTTTAGGATTGGTTCAGACCCAATTTTAGAGAAACGCTCGGTGATGAGCTCTAGTCGTTTAATATCATAATCTACCTCTTTTAGGATTTCTTCTTGCTGATCTTTTTCACTTTCTTTAAGCATGTTGTGCCATTCTCTTAAGCTAGAAATGGGCGTACCTAATTGGTGTGCAGTTTCTTTGCTCATTCCTACCCAAACTTGGTTTTGCTCTGCTCTTCTGCTGTTACTTAAAGCAAAATAACTCATGATGGCAAAAAATGCAATGAGTCCGAGCTGAATTAAAGGATAGGTTTTTAGGGCAGTTAATAAATATGAATTTTTATAATATAAGAAATTAGCATGATTGTTTTCTATGTCGTATTCAATTTTTATAGGCTCGTGTTCTGCCATCATCAGAGCTAATTCTTGCTGCAAATAATTGCTATCATTTTCTCTTTTAGGGTCGAGGTTTCTATGCGAGATAATTTGAAGTTGTTCATCTACTAGGATGGTTGGAATGGTTTCATTATCTTTTATAATATCTAGTAAAAAGTTAATATCCGTCTCTGCGGTTGCAGCACCTAATTGGCGCGTAGCATTAGCCCATAACTTTATTTTTTTATCTTCCTGAATGGCCAATTCTTTGACCAGTGCTTGGGTGTACCAAAGCGAGAAGCCGCCAATAAAAATGGCAGCGATAAAAATGGCTATTTTCCACCAACGTTTTTTTTCGTATGCTTTCATGCGTCTTTGTCAAATATAAGAATTGATAAGAAATCCCAAACAAAATCTAATATTTGCGAATCAGATCTTAGTTATGAAAATTACAACGCAGTGGCAGCAAAAAAATTGGGAAATAGATTTAAATTCTCCCATAGATTTATCTTTAGCACTAGAGAATGGTAGCCATAATCCCAATGCATTTCATATACCAGCACCTCGGTTTGAACCTATTGTAGTAGGTGATTTTGTGGGTTCTGTAGCTAAAGGTAGCGGCGCTAATTGTGAAAATTTATTTATTAACGCACATGGAAACGGTACCCATACAGAGTGCATTGGGCATATCACGCCGCATAGGGTTAGCATTCATCAATCGCTTAGCACATTTCATTTTACGGCACAAGTAATGAGTTTTGATTTGGTTCAGACCGAAACGGGTGATTGCATCGTGCCATTGCCCCAAGAAAACAACTGGCTGAACCCAAACGTACAGGCATTTATATTAAGAACTTTACCCAATGGTTTAGATAAGAAAACCCAGCAATATTCAGGCAATAATCCGGCCTATTTATCGCCCGAATTATGTTCCTATTTAGCTGATAAGGGAATAGCGCATTTGTTGGTAGACCTTCCATCTGTAGATAGAGAAGAGGATGGTGGAGCCATGTTAGCTCACAAAGCTTTTTGGAATTATCCGCAAGAGCCAAGAATATTTGCCACGATTAGTGAAATGGTATTTGTTCCTAATGAGGTTCCCGATGGAATTTATTTTTTGAATCTTCAAATTGCCAGTTTAGAAACAGATGCTAGCCCTTCTAAACCAGTTATTTACAATATGAAAGAATTGGGTTGAACTAAAATTTGAATGAAATAAAAATTTAATACAGACCAATATTTGCATGGGTGCCTCAAATTCCTATTTTTGCAACTCTTAATTAAAGTATGAATATGAAGAAAGCCGCATTATTGCTAGGTTTTTTAGGTTGTTTAAGCGCATTTCAAGTAAGTGCTCAAAAAAGTTCTAAAAATGCGCAGGCTCCAAAAACTGTAGCACCAGAAGTTATTCAAACCAATCCAGTTATTTTCAGCATTGGAAATGATGCTGTTAGGGAAGACGAATTTTTACGTCAGTTAAATAAAAACAGAAAAGACAAAACTAAACCTACAGAGTCAGAAATTAGAGAATACCTAGACTTGTATGTTAATTTTAAATTGAAGGTGAAAGAAGCTATGGCCATGAGCTTAGATACCAACCCAGCATTTCGTTCTGAGTTAGCGGGATATCGTAAGCAGTTGGCTGCACCTTATTTAAATGATAAGAAAGTTACTGAAGGTTTAATGCAAGAAGCTTTTGAGCGCATGAAAACCGAAGTAAATGCGAGTCATATTCTTATTAATGTTTCTCAGAATGCGTCTCCAAAAGATACCTTAGCTGCTTGGAATAAAATTAATGATATTAGACGTAGGGCTCTTAAAGGTGAATCTTTTGATAGCTTAGCCGCTAAATTTTCTGAAGATCCATCTGCAGTTAAAAACTTTGGAAAATTAGGTTGGTTTACGGTATTTCAAATGGTGTATCCTTTCGAGAATATGGCCTATACCACAAATAAGGGAGACATCAGCCAACCTTTTCGTACCCAATTTGGGTATCACATTATGCAAGTTAACAATAAACGTGCTGCAAGAGGTGAGGTAAAGGTTCAACACATTATGGTTAGAACTGGTTATGGTGCCTCAGACGAAACTTACAAGAATGCAAAAGAAAGAATTGAGGCAGCATACAAAGAATTAAATGAGGGTGTGAGTTTTGATTCTGTAGTAGAAAAATATTCTCAAGATGACGGTAGCAAAGGAGCCAATGGGCTTATGAATTGGATGGCCAGTTTAAGTGGTTACCCTGATGAATTTAAAGATGTTTGTTTTGCCTTAAAACCAAGCCAAGTTTCTAAACCATTTGCTACAGACTATGGTTGGCATATCGTAAAGTATAACGATTTCCGTCCGCTTGGCGAATACAAAGAGTTGCAAGACATTATTAAAAACAAGGTAACCAGAGATAGTCGTTCGGAGGGATCTAAAACTGCCGTTATAGTTCGCATTAAGAAAGAAAATAATTTTAAAGAAAATGTAGCTAACTTAAATGAATTTACAGCTAAATTAGATACGAGTTTTATTAATGGGAATTGGAAATTTGTGCCACAAACAACACCCAAATTATTGTTTACTGTTGGCAACCTTTCTTATACAACCAATGATTTTGGAAAATATTTAGAAGACAATCAAGAGCCAGTTGAGAAGGGTAATCCAAGCATGGTGGCTAAAAACGTATATGCCAATTGGGCCAATGAAAAGTGTTTGGCTTATGAGGAGAGTATTTTAGAAACTAAATATGCAGACTTTAAAAATATCATGAATGAGTATCACGATGGAATCTTATTATTTGATTTAACTGATCGCAAAGTTTGGAGTAAGGCGAGCACAGACACCATCGGTTTAGAGTCATTTTATCAAATCACGAAAGCTAAATACATGTGGAAAGATCGCATAAACTACCAGGTTTATAATTGTGTTGATGCCAAAACCAAAGCAGCCGCCATGAAGATGTTTAAAGCTGGTAAGCCAGAAGCAGAAGTGTTTAAGAAAGTAAATAAGAAACTTAAAAACGCTTTGATTGCTAAAGATTATAAATCTGAAAAATCTGATGCTACTGCCGCAAAATTATGGGATAAAAAAGGAGTGGTTGATATTACAGATTTAGATGTAAATCGTTTTTATAATGTGTTGGGTATAATTACACCTGAACCTAAAACTTTAAAAGAAGCTAAAGGGCTAGTAACAAGCGATTATCAAGAGTTTTTGATGGCGGAATGGGTTAGAGAATTAAGAACTAAATATCCTTTAACTATTAATGAACCTGCCTTAATAAATTTAACTAGATAAGATACCAACGGTGCCTCCATTGTGAAGTGCACATAACTTGGTTCCAGGTTTAAAATAATCTGCCTCTATAAGATTAATTAAAGCCCACATCATTTTTGCCTCGTAAACCAAATCTAATAAGATGCCAGTTTGCGAGGCAAATTTGTTTTGAAAGGTTACTAATTCTGCCGTATGCTTGGCATAGCCTCCTCCATGATATTGAAAATGCAATTGGTATGAATTGGAATTAAAATGAGCATATTCTTCTTTCATTTGTTCGGCCCCTTTTAATACCACAATGCCATGTACTTGGCTGTTTAACTTATTTTCTGCTACGCCTTTAATCAATCCTTTTAAAGTGCCACCGGTTCCAACAGATGCTAGTATTACATCAAATGTTTGCATCTCTGGTTCTTGCATTATTTCTGAAACTCCTTTCTCTCCTAGTTCGCCACTACCCCCTTCTGGAATATAGAAGGCATTTGGGTTCGAACCAAAATAGGTATGATAAAGTTCCTCTTTATTTTGATATGCTGTTCTGCTTACAAAATGAATGTGCATGCCAAATAAGGCACAGAGTTTAAGTACCTGATTGTCTACTTTTTCTCCTCGTACGAAAGCATAGCTATTAAATTTATATTTTGCCGCTGCCGCTGCTGTTGCCAATAAATGATTGCTATATGCGCCACCAAAGCTTACTAGTTGCCTTTTTTCTTGGCGCTCTGCTTCTAGCAAATGATACTTTAATTTGCGCCATTTATTGCCCGAAATAAATGGATGTGAGTAATCTTCTCTCTTTAAATAAACTTGAATGTTTTTTTTAACTGCAATATCTAATTCAAGTTTCTCTATGGGGGCGTATGGCTTATGAATGTGTATGCTCATTATTTCTATAAATAAAATAACTCAAGGTATACATCAGACAAAGCCACAACATTGGTGCTATGGCCACCCGATACCTTGATAAACCTAATACACCGGTGGAAACAACGAGGTAGCTGATGAATATAAAAATACAAATTTTGAGTGCTGTTGGTACTTTTTTATTCCATAAAAAATGAATTAAAGAAAGGCTAATTATTACATTAACAAGTAAGCATATTAATAAGATACTTAGTAAAAGGATGGGCGCATTACTTACAAAACTAATGAGCCCATTTAGTAAACCTTGGGTGTTTATAACATGATATAAGCCCAAGTAATTTCCTTCATGAATATTGATAAAATGTACCCATTCAAACCTGCCAGGGTCTAACATAAATGCCAACCATCCTTTTATATTAAACCAAGTAAAAAATAGCGGATGTTTGCTAATTATTTCTTTACCTGCTTGGTTCATTATCTCGTATCTTTCTTGATAACTTTTAGCAGCATTGGCCCATTGCATGATACTATCCTGTGTAGCATCTGCGTAAACTTCACCATACAATTGACCATTGGTATACTTGGCCATGTATTTTAATACAAATATGGGCGTAACGGATGAGTAATGATAAAAGCCTGTAACGTATTTATTATAACTAGCATAAGTATGATAGATGAGCGGAAGGAGTATAAATGGAATGAGTATTTGTATCTTTCTATGTTTTATAAAAACCCATATAAGTATGGCTGCAAAGCTAATTCCTAATAAAAAAGCAACCGGTTTTGTTAACATGGCCAATGCAAAAAATAATACCGCCAATAAGCTATCTTTTAGCATTGATTTTGTCCATAATTGGTAAGTAAAATAGAGTGCCCAGAATAATAAACTTTGGAACAAAATATCACTCATTACAAAGTTACAATGAATAATTTGGGAGGGATATAACATTAAAAGGAGCAAAAGACTTACTCTTACTAATAATTGGTTTAGGCCAAGTTCTCTGCTAAACTTTGATACACCCCAAATGGTGCTCAGGCTAATAAGAGATTGAACAAATAGGATTGCATAATCTGATTGAAACAATAGTTTTATGCAAAAGATGAGTAGGCCATAAACGGGTGGTCGGAAGCTAAAATAATCTGGTTTAACTGCCAAGTTCCACGGGGCTGCGTAAAGGCTCCCATATGCTTTAAAATTTGCTGCTTGCGAAAGATAATCTATAGAGTCTACTAGGTAAATACTACCTGAATGAACGGCTTGCCAAAATCCTAACATGTGCAATGCAATCGCAATAAGCCAAAAGACTCTTGGTTTTAGATTATTTGTAAGCACGGCAGTTTCATTAGGCATTATAACTTCTGATAGGTTTTAAGCCACCTATCTGGAATTTCATCATTTTGAGCTGTTTGATAATCTTTATAACTGCAAGGAACTAGAAATTTTCCTTCATGTTTGCTTCTTTCATGCGGATATGGAACTTCCATCCACCAACGATTACTTAGTACACTTTTATAAAAGGTAAGTTCGTGGTTCATGTTTTTGTTGGTGGTATGATAAATTAAATAATCTTTACTTTCTGCAATGGGATAATCGTTTCTACGGTTACTAATACCTTCCATAAAGTACCAGGCCATTTGTGCCATTAAAGCGGCATTACTTTGATTTTTGTCGTACATTGGGTTAAAATCGTATAAGCCAGCACTTAATAAATCATTACTCATGCCTGCATATCTGCACAATTGGCAAGCTTCTTCTGCACTTAGACCATTTGGTGATGGGGATTTTTGACCTGGCGCATCTGCTGCTTTTATCGCATTTAAACTAAATCCAAGCATATTGGCATTCCGGCAATATGGTTCAATCTCTTGCATGTTGCCGCGCAAACTTCCTAAGCGCAGCATATCAAAATTCATGCGTTCGAAAGCATCATAAGTATCTGCTTCTACAAAATGACCTTGATAAGCAGCTTGTGTAATATTAAACAAATAGGCTGGCTCATGTGCAATGATCTGTGGTAAATAATTGTTTAATTGACCATCTTCATTCATTTCCATATCCATTTTGGCATCCACCAAAACCACCTGCATATTTGGGTTTAAGCCTTTAAAACTGGCGTATTGAGCCGCTATTAAATCTTGAGATCCGCCCAATACTAAACTTATTTTTTTTTCTTTATGTAAAATAGATAAGGTTTGGGTAAGTGCAAAATAGGTGTCTGCTAAACTATTTCCTGTGGCAATATTTCCTAAATCCAATATGCGCAATTCTGTTCTGGGCTTAACCAGTTTATAAAGCTCTTTTCTAATGGCATCGGGGCCATTTGCGCATCCTTCATAATCTGGTTTGAACCGATCTTCTTGCACACCTACGATTACCAAATCATAGGCTTCCAAATTTATTTCTTGTTCTCTCAAAAAATGGGTAGAATGGAACAAAGTTTTGAGGCTACTGCTTTGGTTGAGCGAGTTAATTTGGGATTCAGAAAGCAGACTAATATAATGGTTTAGCATAATGTAGGTAAATATTCTTCAAAACTGCTTAATTTAGCGCGGCAACTAATAAACATTTCCACAATGGTACTGGTAACAGGCGCAACGGGTTTTTTGGGATCACATTTGGTTTGCCAACTTTTGGCAGCGGGTAAACAGGTACGTGCTTGTAAACGCAAAACTTCTGATATGCGGGAGTTTAACTTTATATTTCAATATTATTTTGGGTCTGGTCTATCAGCTAAATCAGTAAAAGAATTACTTCAATGGACAGAAGCAGATGTGTTAGAATTAGACACTTTAGCCCAAGCCATGCAAGGAATTGAGCGGGTATATCACTGTGCTGCTTTGGTTTCTTTTGATGCCGGCGACAGAGATTTACTAATGAAGGTAAATGTAGAGGGCACAGCTAACGTGGTTAATTTATGTTTAGCGGAAGGCATTAAACAGCTGAGTTATGTAAGTTCTATTGCTTCTTTGGGTCGAACCAAAAGTGGGAACACCATGGATGAAAATAGTACTTGGGAATATAGTAAACTCAATAGTAATTATGCCATTAGTAAATATAGAGCAGAGATGGAAGTTTGGCGCGGTGCAGAGGAGGGCTTGTCAGTAATTATTGTAAATCCCGGTGTAATTATTGGTGTAGGCGATTTTAGTAAGGGTTCCAATGCCTTGGTTCAAACCATTTATAAGGGAATGCCTATGTATAGCATGGGTGCCAATGGGTATGTGGATGTGGCAGATGTAGCCAGAGCTATGTTAGAAATTGAAAGCGCCGGAATTTTTAACCGCAGGTTTGTGTTAGTAGGCGCCAATATGCGCTTTAGGGATTTGTTTTTTATGATTGCCGATGGCTTTGGTAAAAAGCGTCCGTATATAAATGTTACACCTTTTATGGCGGCTATTGCTTGGCGTGTGATGGCGGTGCTGCGTTTGTTTTCCAAAAAGGGTTTGGCGCTTACCAAAGAAACGGCGCGGGCAGCACTAAACGAATCGTATTATAGCTCTAATAGAATCATAAGTGAGGT
>CANHDN010000027.1 GCA_947459415.1 Bacteroidota bacterium | reverse complement strand
GTTTGGAGTTTGCCCATTGCGGAATTAAACCCCAATTAAACCTATGGATTAACTCGCTTTTATGCATGGTAATAACTGGCATTTTGGCGAAAGTAAAGCCATTCACATGATAGGCAAACTTATCATTTTTTGAAGTAAACGAAGGAAACAAATCTCCCTCAAAAGGCCTATCATAGCGGTCTTCTATTTGTTGGTAAGTAGCAGCAACGGAGGCGTGATAGCACATAAGATCAATTTGTTCTGAATTAAAAACAAAAAAAACAAGTATTTATAAATGCAAATAAAAGCACTATTGCGCTTTTTATAACAAAGTAATTTATTATTGCCTTATGAAAATTGTGGTGAACACACGGTCGCTCATTCCGAATAAATTAGATGGTATTGGTTGGTTTACGTATCAAACTTTAAAAAGGATAACTCAAAATCATCCTGAACATGAATTTGTATTTTTGTTTGATAGACCATACGATTCACAATTTATTTTTAGCGATAATGTGAAGCCAATTGTGCTTTTCCCGCCAGCGCGACATCCATTTTTATATGTACTATATTATGAGTTTTCGGTTCGGAATATCCTTCAAAAAATAAAACCAGATGTGTTTTTGGGTCCAGACGGACTCCTTTCTTTAGGTTCACAATGCAAACAAATTGCAGTTATTCACGATATAAATTTCCATCATTACCCAAAGGATTTAACTTTTTTTTATAGAAATTACTATAATTTTTTCATGCCTAAGTTTGCTAAAAAAGCATCTAAAATTGTTACTGTTTCTCATTTCAGCAAATATGATTTGGTTATGTCCTATGGTATTTTAGAAAATAAAATTGAAGTAGTTTACAATGGCATAAACGATGG
This sequence comes from Bacteroidota bacterium, assembly GCA_947459415.1. Classification (GTDB taxonomy): domain Bacteria; phylum Bacteroidota; class Bacteroidia; order UKL13-3; family UKL13-3; genus B1. The sequence goes on along the minus strand of CANHDN010000027.1, from coordinate 23,355 downwards.
GTATAGAATACTTGAAGACTATTTAAAATTAGAAACTAAAGCCAAATTTAGCTCAGGTAAAGAGTACTTTTTATTTGTTGGCTCTATGAGTCCGCGTAAAAACTTGGTTCGTTTAATAGCCGCATTTGCCACTTTCAAAAACCAAACACAATCTGATTTTAAATTAGTGTTGGCAGGAGGTAGCTTTTGGGGTGAAACGGAAATTTTAGAGGAAATTGATAAATACCAATTATCAAATGAGGTATTATTTACCGGAAGGCTTAGCCAAGAGGATTTGCAACTGATCATGGGTTCGGCCTATGCCTTAACCTTTGTGAGTTACTTTGAAGGCTTTGGAATTCCTTTGGTAGAAGCAATGGCATGTGGAGTGCCAATTATTTGTAGCAAAGAAAGCTGTATGCCAGAAATTGCAGGCGATGCAGCTTATTATATAGATGCGTTTAACAGCAAGGACATTGCTTTAGGAATGCAAAAATTGTCAGAAAATCCTGGTCTTAGAAACCAGTTAATTGAAAAAGGAATCAAACAGGGAAATAAATTTTCGTGGGATATGGCAGCTCAAAAACTCTGGGAAATCATTGAAAAAGTTTAGCTGAAAAAGATAGATTTGGCTCAAAAATTTATTTAATTTGCGCTAATATGAGTAAAGAAATTATAGTCAGTGGTATTAGGCCTACGGGCAATTTGCATTTAGGCAATTATTTGGGTGCAGTAAACAATTTTGTGAAAATGCAACATGAACACAACTGTTATTTTTTTATTGCAGATTATCACAGTTTAACTACCCACCCAAACCCGGCAGATTTGCATATGAATGTGAAGCAGGTTTTGGTAGAATATTTAGCTTGCGGACTAGACCCAGAGGCTTGTACCTTATATATTCAAAGTGATTTACCTCAAATTCCAGAATTATACATGATGCTTAATATGCACGCTAATTTGGGTGAATTAGAACGCGTAGCCTCATTTAAGGAAAAGGCAAGAACACAGCCAAATAATATCAATGCAGGATTACTTACCTACCCTGTTTTAATGGCGGCGGATATTATCATACACAAGGCTACCAAAGTACCTGTTGGTAAAGACCAAGAGCAGCATTTAGAAATGGCAAGAACCTTTGGAAATCGGTTTAACAGGGTATATCAAAAAGAAATCTTCCCAGAACCTTATGCTTTTAATTACGGTAATGAGTTAATTAAAATACCCGGTTTACAAGGTGGTGGGAAAATGAGTAAAAGTGATGGAGATGGGAATGTAATTAACTTAATAGATACACCAGAAATCATTCGTAAAAAAATGAGCAAGGCTGTCACAGATACTGGTCCTAGCGAACCAAACACGCCACCATCTGTACCGGTTCAAAACTTATTCGATATCATGAAATTGGTTTCGAATGATGACAAACTGACTCATTATCAAAATTTATATGCAAGCTGCGCCATTCGATATGGTGATTTAAAGAAAGACTTGGCAGAAGATTTGATTGTTTATCTTCAACCTATTCGTGAAAAAATAAACGATATTCAGCAAAACTCAGAATTACTTCGAAAAGTTGCCAATATAGGAAAAGAAAAGGCTTCTGAAAGTGCTAATAATACACTTAAAGAATGCAGGGAGGCTATCGGCTTTAGATCTTTCTAATACTATTTATCCATTAAGTTTTTTGCTTTTTCTTTTGTGCAGAAGGGAACAATACATTATTAAGTATTAAGCGGTATCCTGGCGAATTTGGATGTAGGTTCAAATCTGTGGGTGGCTCTCCTACTTGATGTTGATAATCTTCCGGGTCGTGACCACCATAAAAAGTCCAAGTACCTTTACCCATGGTTCCGTGAATATATCTGGCTTCATTTAAAGATTTGTTGTCGCCTAAAACAATTACTTCACTTTTTATAAATGGCCTCCTAAATGCGGTTGTTTGTCCCCAAAAACCCTTTACAGTATTCGTATGATTTTGGTTCAACATGGCAGGAAGCATATCCCATTTAGCACTAAATTCGAACAAAGTAAACACATCATTCTCTTCTGTAACAGGTCTTGTACCTTGCATGGCATCAATAAAACTATGCTCATAAACCATTGGATCATAATATAATTTATAATCCTTGAAGGCAAAACTTTTGCTAAAATCTAATTTTTTATCTGCACCCCAATCAGCTGGATCTCCATCAAAAACTTGCTCAACCACGTCTAAACCATCCGCCGCTAATGCAATATCATAGGTATCTGTGGCACTACACATGGCAAACATGAAACCACCACCAATTACATAATCCCTAATTTTTTTTGCTACAGCAAGTTTTAATTCAGAAACTTTAGTAAAACCATGTTTGGCTGCCATTGCCTCATTTTCTTTTACCTCTGCCTGATACCAAGCAGCTCTTGAGAAATTTGAATAGAATTTACCAAATTGCCCGGTAAAATCTTCATGATGAACATGCAGCCAATCATATAAACTTAGCTTACCCGCAAGCAATTCATCATCATAAACTACATCATAGGGTATTTCTGCATAGGTTAAAACAAGGGTTACTGCATCATCCCATGGCTGTTTTGTTTTAGGAGAATAAACTGCAATTTTTGGCGCTTTTAATAAGCGAACCATCTCCATATTTACATCTGCTTTTGCAATTTCAGTGAGTATTTCAGTGACTTGACCTTCACTTATGATTTCATAACTAATACCTCTAATCTTACACTCTTTTTCAATAACATCAGCATAGTTAATCATAAAGCTTCCGCCCCTATAATTCAGCAACCAGTTTACTTCTAAATCCTTTTTTAACACCCAATAAGATAGTCCATATGCTTTTAAATGGTTTTTCTGAACCCCATCCATTGGAATTAAAATGCGTACTGCCTTTACTTGTAAAGCAAAAAAACACGTAGCCATTAATAATATTATAAATTTTGTTTTCATAGCTATCCTATTTATTTTCTGTATGAAGGAATATACTTTGACTTAAAACATTGTAAATATTAAGTAAATCGGGATATTCTGCTAGTATTTTTTTATGAAGATCCATGCTTGTTTCATCCTTTCTGCTGGCTGGCCCAGTTTGAGTTAAACGTGGATCATGTTGAATAATTTTATTTGCGGTTTCAAGAATAATAGGTTTTAAAAGATCGAAAGGTAGTTTTTTTGTTTGAAGAAAATCCGCCATTAACGAATATAAATGATTGGTAAAATTATTTACAAAAACTGCGGCTACATGCAAACATTGCCTTTGGTCTTGATTCATTATATATACATTTCTACTAATTTTATCAGCCAACGATTCAAGAATCCTTTGATTTTCCTCAGAATTTGCTTCAATACAAATTGGAATAGATTTAAAATCTACAGAAATATGTTCACTAAAGCTTTGAATAGGCCAAAAAACTCCAACATGTTCTTGCGCATGAAGTATTGAAATGGGAAGCATACCAGCGCAATGCACGAGTAAACCTTTTACTTTTATTTGATTACTAATTGATTCAATGGCATGATCTGAAACAGCCAAAAAATAAACGTCGCAGTAGTCTGGAATACTTGCTAGGCTTGAATATGACTCTAATCCATGCTGCTTATGAAAAGCATCAACTTTAAACTCATCTCTGCCATAAAATCCTACCAAATGTACATTCGTATTTTTGAAGGCTTGAACCAAATGATGAGCCAATTTACCAGTACCTAATATAAAAACACGAATCATTTACCATCTCCTTTCATACTTGTCAAATATACTTATTTTAGTATTTTCGTACGAACCATTTTTTATACATGAAATTTCTTCTCTCCTTGTTTTTCGTTTTTCAATTTTCTATTAATCTGATTGCCCAAGAAAAAATAAAGTCTATTTTAGGGAATAAATCAAAGGATAGCGATCATGACGGAGTTATAGATATAAATGATAAGTGCAGTAATACGCCACCTAATACAATGGTTGATGCCTTTGGTTGCCCATTACACCAACAAAAACTCCCAGACTTTGATAATGATGGCATAGCAGACCAAGACGATTCTTGCCTTAAAATACCCGGAGTTAGTAGTTTATCCGGTTGCCCAGATTTTGATGGTGATGGTTTAGCTGACCATCTGGATAAATGTCCTAAACAAGCAGGAAAATTAGCATTATCGGGTTGTCCGGATAAAGACAATGACGGAATTGCAGATCATGAAGACCAATGTCCGGATGCATTTGGCTTACCTTATTTAAAAGGATGTATGGATAGTGATGGCGATCAAATTGCAGACCATATAGATGAATGCCCTAATCGGAGGGGGAATATATTAAATAAAGGGTGTCCGGAAATAGACAAAGAAGTCATTCAAGTCTTAATAGAAGCCCAGCGCTCCATTCAATTTAACAAGGGTAGCTCTAAAATTTCTGAAAAATCTCATTCATTTATGTTACGGTTGGTAACCATCATGCAAAAAAACCAAGATTTAAAGTTTGATATCCTTTGCTATACCCAAGAAAGTTCAAATCAGAAGTTAAACGAAGAATTGGCCATGAATAGAGCGGCAGAAATTGAAGCTTTTTTAATTTCAAAAGGAATATACTCTAAAAGATTATCTTTTAAATCTTATCGCAGAACAGATAGGGTTTTAACGCAACAAGGTATCAATAACCAAACTATCATTGAAGCTAAATTTATAAATCCATAAAAAGCTTAGAAAAAGAATAGTTTGCTATTCTTTTCTAAAAATAACACTTCTTTGTGTTAAGCCATATCCCGTAAATGAACCTATGGCTCCAGAAACATTTGATTTAACAGATACTGGCGTGGCAAAAGGACCTCCATTATTAGCTGCGCCTCTAAAAGAATCCCAAAACAGAAATTCCTTTCTTCCTATGGTAGCTAAATAAATATGTAAGGTGTCGTTATACTTGTATGGGCTGAAATTGAAAAATGGTCTTGGTTGATTATTAATTTGAGAATCATCCAAGGTGTAAAATCTGGTTCCAGTTCCCCAGCCTGTTAGAATGGGTAAAAAACCCTTTTTTAAGGTAAGTCGATAATTATCTTGTTCTGGTCCATCCATCCAATTCATGTAAAAAAACACATTGGTATCAATATTATTTGGTTCGAACCAAAAATTTAAGCTATCAATACTTTTAGGTTCTGGTATAAAAGTTTTGCCGGTGATACTTCGTCCATCTTTTAAAAACACTTCTAATTGATAAGGCTTCCCGGCAACTCCTCTAAAATCTGGACTCAGGTATATTCCTGGAAAAATTGTATCAACATAATCAATAAATTGAACCCTATTTGCGACATCAAATAGGGTGTCAGTGCCTATTACATCCCCTTCTGTAATATATACCTCTGCTCCTCTCACCGCATTTAAACTTAAACTTGGGTTAAAGTAATCTAGTGTGGTTGAAAGAATCACATAATTAAAATTAATTGATAACTGGTTGATTGAGGCTTCTACAACAAGTTCTTGCTTGGATGCGGGAATATCAATTTTGATTTCCTTTTCACAAGACGAAAAGGATATCGTCCCTATAAAAGTTAAAACAAGATATACTATTTTGTGATTCATAAATTAAAATTTAAAATTCCATTGAACAGATGGTAAAATGGGAAACAAATAAACCATGTAGGCTTTAACTGTTTGAGATTCAATGTCTGGAAGAAAGTAGATAAAATATGGATTAGCCCTATTATAGATATTATAGATACTAAAATTCCAGCTACTTTCATACTTTTTAGTCTGTTTAGAAAGGTAGGTGAATGATACATCTGCCCTGTGATAAGCAGGAAGCCTGTATGAATTGACATCAGAATACCTATCTACAAAAACAAATAAGGGTTCACCAGTTTGTGGATCAATACCAAATCTATAGGCATATCTAGAATCTGGCAATGTGGTTGCGTTTCCGGTTCCATAAACAAACACAAAATTACTTGCCCATTTTTTATTGATTTGGTAACTTAACAAAATTGAAAAATCGTGGGTTCGATCATACCTATAAAAATAAGGTTTACCATTATTTAACTCGTCGAATTGACGCGTGGTTCTGCTCCAAGTATATCCTATCCAACCATTAAATTTACCTTCTTTTTTTCTTAAAAATAATTCTAATCCATAACTCAAACCCTCGCCAAAAACCATTTCATTTTCAAGATTCTGATTAAAAAATAAATTAGCTCCTGGCCTAAATTCAATTTGATTTAACATAGGCTTGTAATAGATTTCTGCCGAAGTTTCATATTGATTTTGTTTCAAGTTCCTAAAATAGCCAAGGGCATATTGTCTGGCCATTTGCGGTTTTATCAATCTGCTGCTAGGAACCCATAAATCGAGTGGAAATTGAGCACCAGATGTTGTAGCCAAGTGCAAAAACTGATAGGTTTGAGTATAGGATGCTTTAATACTTGAGACCTCATTAATTAGATAATTTAAATTAAGCCTCGGTTCCAAACGTGGGTAAAATGCAATAGTTTGTCCGGTGGAATATTCCTTGGTTTTACCTGTTGGCAAACCGGTATCATTATCAAACTCATTTTGAGTATACGGCCCAATGAGCTGAAATGCAACTGCTCTCAACCCATAATTAAGTGAGAACCTTTGATTCACACCCCATTCATCGGAGATGTACAAAGCATATTCATTTGCATACTGTTTATTAATTTTTTCATTTATGCTTGTAGTTCCGACACTTCCTGATAAAATTCCGGGGGTAAAAGTGTGAAATGTATAGTTGAAACCATACTTTATCTGATGTTTTGCATGAGGAGACCAAGTGAAATCACTTTTTATATTCCAATCTACCAATCCACTCCTCACACTAAATCCGCCCGCACCAAATTTAAAATCATTGAAAAGTTCATATCGGTTAAAGACGATACTTGTATTACTAAACAATTTTGGACTAAATACATGATTCCAACGCAGTGTGGCGGTGCTATTTCCCCAACCTAAATTAAAATTAACAGCTCTGTTTGTAGGACTTTTAAAATCTAGAATATCTCTTCCAAAATAACCTGAAACAAATAGCCTATCCTTTTCACCAAGTATAAAATTTAATTTTAAGTTTAAGTCATAAAAATAATAACTATTACCGGCCAAATCATTAGGAATAAAAGGTCTTGCAAGCACATCTATATAGGTTCTTCTACCAGATATTAAGAAACTACTTTTTCCTTTTTGCAATGGTCCCTCTGCGGTAAGTCTAGAAGATATCAGACCAATCCCTCCGCTATATTTAAAATTCTGATTATTACCTTCACGCATGTTTACATTCAGAATAGAGGATAATCTACCGCCATAATTGGCAGGCATGCCTCCTTTTATAACCTCAATTCCCTTCACTGCATCAGAGTTAAAAACAGATAAAAATCCAAACAAATGGGATGGGTTGTATACCACTGCCTCATCCATTAAAATCAGATTTTGGTCTGGTCCACCACCTCGGACATAAAAACCAGTGCTGGCTTCACCTCCACTTTTTATGCCGGGCATTAATGTGATGGCTTTAAGTACATCTGGTTCACCAAAAACTACCGGTAGCGATTTTAATTTTTCTCCACTCAATTCAATCCTACTCATCTCTGTACTTTTCACATTTTTATCAAGCCGATCGCTCTTAATAATTAGCTCTTTTACTTCTCTGTTTTCTGGAATTAAAGCTACTTGTAAATTAAATAATTTAAGTCCTTTTAGCTGAATAATTTTAGATTGATAACCAACATAAGAGCATACTAATTGAGTAGTATTTGGCGGAACCGATAAAGAAAAATACCCATATGAATTGGTTACAGTACCGGCTGTAGATTCTTTATTTTTAATAGTAGCACCAATTAAAGTTTCTCCGTTGGTGCTATCTTTAACATAACCTGAAATAAAAATATTTTGCCCAAATAAGGAATTAACTATCAGAAAACTAGCTAATGAAACTATAATTTTGGGGAAGTTTAAAAACATAGACAAATTTAGATAATAATAAACACCTAACAATGATATTCAAGTAAAGGTTTAGCTATTTTTCAAAAAAGATATTTGTATAAGCTGCTTTAACCCAAATTGAGGGAAATTTATTCTGAAGAATACTTATGATGAAAATGACTATTTATATAAGTAGTTAAACAAGTTTTACCTAAACTAAATTTTAATAAACGTAAAAAGAGAAAACTCCCCTTCCCCCATTTGGGAAAATACCTTCTATAACAACTTGACCACGCGCAGACTCGAGCGCATTTATCAAATCATTTACCTGATCAAACATTTTCTTGTTTACGCTGGTAATCACAAATCCCTCTTGTATACCCATTTGAGCAATTTTACCTCTTTTTATATTACTAATTCGAAAACCAGATTTAATGGCAAGTTTATCACGCTCTAATTTAGATATAGGTTGAAGATCTGCTCCTAAATGAGTAGAGGTTACAGTACCTTTTCTCATGATTGCGGTGGTACCTTCTTGGTTTAATAAACTTAAACTAGCATTTCCATTTTTGCCATTTCTCAAATACTCAATTTTTATTTTATCTCCAGGGCGTAAATAGGCAATTTGTTCATCAAAATTAGCTTTACTATCTATGTCTTTATCATTAATCTTAATAATAATATCTCCAGATTGCATTCCGGCCTGATCACCCGGACCTTCTGCTAAAACATGATCAACCAGAACCCCATGATTATTAGTAATATTTAATCGAGTAGCAGTTGGTGCATCAATATCTTTAACATCTAAACCCGTAAATCCGCGTTGAACTTCTTTAAATTCTACCAGGTCTTTAATAATTTTTGCCACAATATTTACCGGAATTGCAAATCCATAACCATTATATGAACCAGTATTACTTGCAATAGCCGTGTTGATTCCAATTAATCGACCTTCCAAATCGACCAAAGCACCTCCGCTATTTCCGGGATTAATGGCAGCATCCGTTTGAATAAAACTTTCAATTGGGAATTGATTGTTAACTATATTTATATTTCTTCCTTTTGCGCTAACAATTCCTGCAGTTACAGTAGATGTTAAATTAAATGGATTTCCAACGGCTAAAACCCACTCACCCACTTGCACATTGTCTGAATTTCCTATGGTTAAATGCGGTAAGTTTTTGCCATCAATTTTTAGTAATGCCAGGTCAGATGAAGGGTCTGTACCAATTATTTTTGCAGGATAAGACTGTTTATTATTATTGGTAATTACCTCAATTTGATCCGCCTCTTTAACTACATGGTAATTGGTAACTATATAACCATCAGCTGATAAAATCACTCCCGATCCTGAACTAGCTACAGGTCCGCGCCTGCCAAAGAAATCCATACCACTCCAAAAATCATAGAATGGATCTTGATAAACCCTTTGATTAGTAAGGGTTTTTATAAATACTACACCTTGAGTTGATGCTTGAGAAGCCTTTACAAAATCTGAAGAGATCGTTGTAATCCCTTTATAATTTACCTGAGAAAAATTAGAATTCGTTTCAGCCTTTTCCATGAAAACTAATTGGGGACTCAATTTATTTAGCATAAATGCACCCATAATACCACCAACAAAACCTAAAAATAGTACTGCAATTTTTTTCATAAAGATGATGTATTTTATTAAAACAACTTAGCAATTTTTTTGCCAAAATTAAAGATAATAAAAATTGTCAGTTTTAAAAACTTCTATTCTGTCACATTGATCTTTACAGTTAGAGTTACCTCTGGCTGATTAGGGTCATTGGTAATTAATTTAATGGTTTTTGTGTCTGGGCCTGCCATATTTGCAAGTGAATATGTTACATCTAAGGTAGCAGTTTTCCCTTTTGGAATAATCATTTGAGACAAGGATGGTGTTAAGCAATTACAGGTTCTTACTACCTTATGAATAATTAAATCTTGTTTACCCTTATTGGTAATTGTAAACTTAGCTACCGGTGTGCTAAATAATGAATGATTACCTAAATCTATTTCGGTTTTATTGAAAACTGCTTTGGGTGCCTTTTTTCTTTCTGATTTACTCAAATCAGAGAAATCTTGAATAACATTAGCAGAAACATAAAAGACTTTGGTAGGAATTGAATCATCATTTGTATGTATCCTAATTTCTTGTTTAATAGGACCATATTCGATAGGTCTATTTGCATAATACTTTACTTTTAATTGCATACCGGTATTAGGTGGCATAAAGTCTGTAGGTTTAGTAATTAATATGTTGTTAGGTGCATCAATTCTATAGATATAAATTTGCTTATTACTCATATTGTAAAAGCCAATTTCTGTAGAATCGTATTTAGTACTTTTAACAGCTGGGAAATTTAAAATATTAGTTATTACAGCTAAATTACCATATTGATATTTGTAGGTATTTGCAAAATTAAACTTTGACGGATACACGGTTCCTTTAATTGCTAAAACCTGACTTTTAGGTGACCCATCAGACATAACTGTAATTACTTTATCTAACTTTCCTTGTCTTCCATCTGGATCAAAAACAACATTTACATATCCTGTGTCATTAGGTGAAACAGGCTTGCTAATCCAATTAGTTTGAGTGCATCCACATGAAGTGATTACATCGTTAATTTTCACCGGAGCGTATCCCGTATTCACAAATTTAAAAGTATGGCTAACTCGCCCACCTTTTTCATTAATATTTCCAAAATCATAACTAGCATATAAGAACTGAATGATTCCTTTTGCAGTATTCAATTCCTGAGAATTTGCAACGGGAGCAGCTGATGCCTTTTTTTTATTTTGAGCAGCAGTATAATAACAGAATATAGATGAAAATAAAACTAAAGTTAGGTGTTTTTTTAACATAATGATGGGTCTTTTTTTTATTTGATTAATTAACTCACACTTGCGTTGCATGCGGTTTGAATTTCAAAGCTATCTGCGTCTAAGCCAACGGGGAAACTTTCCCTATATTTATCAATATCAGATTTAAACAAGGAAATTGTTTGGCAAATTGCCTGGTCTTTTGCATCATAAATAATATCTCCAGCAGCACTGATAATGCAAGATGCGCCATTATGCATGATCCCATTTCCATCTTCTCCAATTCTATTTACAGCAACTACAACTGCTTGATTTTCGATAGCCCTTGCTAATAATAGGCTTCGCCAATGCGATATTCTTTTTTCTGGCCAATTTGCTACGCATAATAACAAATCATAATTAAAGGAATTTTTCCGTCTGATCCAAACAGGGAAACGCAAGTCATAACATACAAAAGGCGCTATTTTCCATCCGGCGTATTCAATAATAACTTGAGAATTACCCTTCTCATAATGTATTTGTTCCTCACCCATTCGAAATAAATGAGCCTTGTTATAAAATTGCGTATTAGATTTTGGTTCGAACCAGCAGAAACGATTGTAAAATTTATTATTTTCTTTAATCATTAAGCTTCCACAAATTGCTGCACCCGTCATTGAACTCCAATCTTGCATTTTTTGTTGTGCTATTCCATTTATTTCTTCTGCAAATAACTCAGGACGCATGCTAAAACCAGTGGTAAACATCTCTGGTAAAACAATTAAATCTGTTTTGCCGATTAAATTTACAATGATCTGATCCAAATATTGAAGGTTTGCAGCGCAACTTTCCCAAACAATACCATCTTGTATGATACTAACTCTTAATTCATTCTTGCTATCCATGATTCTATATTAATATACATTACAATGATGTCAAGCCTAAAGCAAACACAAGGTTTAAATTCAAATTCGGCTTCATTCCATTGCTTAATTTATAAGATAGCTCAAAAATAATAGAAATATAGAAGAAAAATAATGGAATGTTTAAACAAGTAAAAAACAGGTAATGAAATATTCAAATTACTGCGTTTTTATGACCAAAACTCCTCTTAATTCAAAAAAAAAAAATAAAGTTAAAGCAGTTCATATTTTAGTTATTAATTACTATATTTACCTAATTTTTGAAAAGCCAATTATTACATATCAAAATAAAATACATATTGACCACAATTTGGTTTTTATGTTGCGGTTTATCCTTTGTTTGGTCTGCAGGATTGCCAAAGTCTGGCATTCAATTTACTGAAAATAAAGGTCAATGGAGTTCCAATGTTTTATTCAAGTCAGACATTCCGATTGGCAACTTATTTGTAGAGAAAAACTCACTCACCTATTTATTTATAGACAAAGAAGCTACACACAAAATTCAACACGGTGAAAAATTGAAATCAGTTGCATTTCAGGCAATTAAAGTCTCCTTACTGGGTTCAAACCCAAATCCTATTATCATAAAAGACCAAAGAAGCGATACCTATTACAACTATTTTGTTGGCAGTTCAGATAAATGGGCTAGCAATGTATACGCCTATAAAAAACTAACCATGAAAAATATTTACCCATATACAGATATGGAGATTATTTCAATGGGTGAGCGTATCAAGATAAATTTTGTTTTGCTGCCAGGTGCAAATCCTTCTGCAATTCAGTTACATTATGAAGGAGCAAATAAGTTATTTATTAAAAATAATCAATTGCATATAACAAGCAATTTAGGAGAGCTAGTGGAAGATAGTCCTGTAAGCTTTCAGCGGGTTGATTCTATCCAAGAGCAGATTGCGACAAAGTTTATTTTAAAGAATAATACCATCACATTTGACCTAAAAAAGTACAATCCAAATTTACCTATCATTATTGATCCTTCAGTTATTTTTGGAACCTATATGGGTAGCTCAGCAGATAATTTTGGTTTTGCAGCGAGCTATGATAAATTGGGTAACGCATATGGTGCGGGTACTGTTTATGCTGCAAATTTTCCAGCTACTACAGGTGCATATGATATTAGCTTTAATGGTGGAAATGGAGATAATGGAGAATACGCAAGAGATGGTTTTATAGCTAAATTTAGTGCAAATGGACAAAACCTTTTATTTGCTACTTTTTTTGGAGGTGCACACAATGAGCAACCCCATTCTGTTTCGCTTTCGAATGCGGCGAATGGGAATAATGATATTTTCATATTTGGCACCACTTATTCTGCAGATTTTCCAGTTACAAACAATTCTTTTGATAATTCATACAATGGAGGTGCAGATATCTTTATTTTGAAGCTCAATGAGTTTGGAAATACCTTATTAGGTTCAACATATATTGGGGGAACACAAGATGATGGAATTAACGGAGATGCCAACCAATCCTATTTAGGCCAAACACATGCTTTGCCTTATAATTACGCAGATTGGTTTAGGGGTGAAATAGTTTTAGATAATACCGGAAACATATATGTATCAAGCTGCTCAAAATCTATTCAAAATCAAGGCTTACCACTAATTAATGCATCGCAATCCATATTTGGTGGAGGTACTCAGGATGCCTACATCATAAAGTTAAATAACTCATTAAGTAATATTTTGTTTAGCACTTATTTGGGAGGTCCGGGAGATGAATCTGCCCATTCCATATGTATTAATTTATTGAATGAGCCAATTATTGCAGGTGGTACCACTAGTGCTAATTTAATGTTTGGAACCTCTTCATTTCCATACAACGGAGGTGTTGATGGTTTTATTGGAAAATACAGTAGCAGTGGTGTTAAACAAAGGGTAATTTACACCGGAACTAGTTCGTATGATCAAACTTTTTTCGTACAAGTAGACGATAACAATAACATATATACAATGGGGCAAACCGCTGGGAACATGCCCAGAAATACAGGAACCTATGGCACCAACAATGCCAAACAATTTTTAGAAAAATACAACAGTAGTCTTACTACAAAATTACTCGCAACCACATTTGGCAAAGTTAGTGGAACACAACCTAGTCTTTCTCCAGCAGCTTTCTTGGTAGATATTTGTGGTAGAATTTATATCAGTGGTTGGGGCGGCGGAACCAACCAATCTTATCACAATGGTTTAGATAATGTTTTTGGAATGCCAATTACTAATGATGCATTTCAAAAAACAACAGATGGTTCAGATTTTTACCTAATGGTATTAAGCCCAAATTTTGAAAGCCTCTCTTATGCAAGTTTTTATGGTGGTAGTCAAAGTCAGGAACATGTTGATGGAGGTACCAGTCATTTTGATAGAAATGGTATTATTTACCAGGCTGCTTGTGCAGGGTGCGGTGGGTTAAATGACTTTCCAACAACTCCTACAGCCTATTCAAGAACCAATCCAGGAAAACGTGCTTTTAATACAAACGTTGGTGGATGTAATTTAGGAATGTTTAAATTTGATATGCGCACCTATCTGTTGGCGCCAGTGCTTAGAGACACCATTTTAACCATTTACGCAGGCAAGCCCTTAGCATATACATTTACTGCAACAGACGCAGGTGGCGATAAACTTACCATGACTTATTCAGGTAGTATCTTTAATTTATCAAATAATCCGGCAAGTATCACCACCATACAAGATATTCCGGGCCTGCTCTCTGCAGAATTGCGATGGAATTCTAATTGCAGTGATTATGGTACTGATACATTGGTAGTTGAAATTAAAATTACCGATAGTGCTTGCCCAATTAGTAATGAGATAAAGGCAAAAATTAAAATTGTTTTATTGTCTGACCCAATAGCACCGCCCTACCCAGAATGCATAAAGGTTATAAACGATACTACCCTGGAGTTAAAGTGGACAAATACGAATCCTAGTTCTGATTTTTTAAACTATCAATTATTTAGAAAGAAAGGCAATGAACAGTTTAATTTATATGACTCAATTGGCAATCAGGCAACTAATCTGTATTTTGATACCAAAGCGAATGGATTATTAGATACCAATTATTGTTTCCAATTACTAACCCTAAATTCCTGCCGACTAGCTGGAGATACATCTAGGTTCATATGTAGTAAACCAGATTCGGATACCGCTGGTGGAGTTTTTTTCAAAGGATTAGCGGATGAATTTTATCAACTGAGTGCTTTTGACACCTTTTCTGGTAGTTTTTTCATTCAGTCTATACTTCCTCAAGACTCTGTTTTTATAAAAGTTAGCGGTTTTTTTACCGATAAAAAAGTTGGCACCATCAGTAGTATAAACAGCCTGGGTTCTGGCTTTGCAGGATTTAAATGGATTCCTGGCTGCGAGTTTATTGATTCAGACACCATGACCCTATACATCCAAGTAAGAGATAATTCATGCCCTTATTTTAGGCAAGGGTTAAAGCGAGTTCATTTTTTGGTTTCACCTGCAAAACAGGCCGAAAACCCTCAGATAAATTGTCCAAGAAAAGACTCAAGGGATAGTATCTTGTTAGCTTGGAACGCATTCACTCCAAAACCTCTTACTCAAGAATTTAAATTAATTAGATGGGTTAACAATCTACCAGAATCTATTCATTCTTTCACAGATTTTAGTGTAAAAGAGCATATTGATGTTTACTTTCATGACGAAAAAAACAAGGTTTGCTATTCATTTACTAGCAAAGATATCTGTGGAATTTGGGGAGATACAAGCAAACCCGTTTGTATACAAGGTGCAGAAAATCCTGCACAAAGTTTATTCATATACACAGTAACCGTGGTAGAAGACAAAGAAATAGATTTGGTTTGGCAACAAGCAGAGGCTGATAGTTTTTGGAGTTATCAAATATGGAAAAAAGAGGGTAGATTTTCTAATAAATTTGAACTCATTAGTGACACAAAAAATCTTCAAGACACATTCTTTACTGATAAAAATGTGGATGTAGACAAAGATAGTTATTGTTATAAAATTGTAAATATTGATGTGTGTGGAAATAAAAGTGCTTCAAATAAAGAAGCCTGCACCATCCTATTAACAGGAAATTCAGAACCTTTTATAAACAAAATGGATTGGATGCCATATGATTATTGGGAACAAGGCATTAACAGATATGAAATATTAAAATCAGAACCTTTTATTTATACGGATCAATTATTGAGCAGCAAAACTGATAAGCCATTGTTAATATCCGATAAACAATTAAATTATGATAATGGGTTATATCAATATACCATCATGGCTTATGAAAATATCTTTGGAAATAAGCAGACGAGTAGGTCAAATACTATAGATTTAATTCAATTACCCATATTGCATACACCTAATGCATATACAGAAAATGGAGATGGCTTAAATGATAGTTTTGCTACCGTTCCAGTATTTGTTAAAGATTATCACATTCAAATATTTAATAGATGGGGTGAGCGCATTTTTGAAAGCAGAAACAAAAAAGAAGGTTTTAACGGCCAATATCGCGGGGAAGAAATTAAATCTGATGTATATTTTTACATTATTAATTATGCAGGTTGGGACGGTAAAAGCCTAACTAAAAAAGGGAATTTCACGCTATTACGTTAATTGAATTTACCCGCCTATCTTACTTTTCCCACTCCAAGGTTTCAATTAAATGCAACATATCTGCTTTTAAAAAGGCTAACACTGGCGCAATTGAATCTTGATTAGTTTTGGTATTGAAATACAATGAACCTCTTAAAAAATGTTGTGTACTGTCTGTAACATAAAATTGGGCATTTGTAGCTGTGCTGCCATCTAATTCATAATAAATTCCATGATATGCAGGTTTATTAATGTAATTTTCAATGATTTGATCTGCTCGCATAACATGCTTAAATACCATTTCACGAGAATCATTTAGCAGTGTAAATAAATCTGTCCTATTTTTTATGGTTCTATAACTCAAATGGAGGGTAGCTCCAAAAGGCTTATAATAAATATTATACCAACATTCTTCTGCAGCCGGATATGGATCTGCCATCACAGATCCATAAGTAGGTAATGCAAAACTATAATTACAGTCTCTCAAATAAAACCTACTATATTCCTTTTTAGGGTATTCAATTCGTTGAAAACCTCTTGGCCTAGGGGTTGTCTGGTTTTCTTGGGTGCAAGCAGAAAGAAAAATTAAACAAAACAAGATGATAATAATTCGCATATTACTTAGGGTCAAAGCTTACTTTTACTCGTTTAATTTTGCGAGCATCCACAGATTCTATTTTAAATCGATAATTTTTAAATATGATTTCTTGACCTAGTTTAGGTAAAAAAGAGTTAATTTCTAATAACATTCCACCCAAAGTTTCTGCATCATTTCTAATTTCATCAAAATCACTCAAGGGAACATCCATATATTTACATAAATCATTGATGAGCATCTTCCCTTCAAAAACAAAAGTATGATTATTTATCCTTGTGTAAACATGTTCATCTTCATCAAATTCGTCTTGAATTTCACCAAATATTTCTTCCATGATGTCTTCCATACTCACCAAGCCACTGGTTCCGCCAAATTCATCGGCAACAATAGCAAGATGCATACGTTTAGTTTGAAACTCTTTAAGTAAATCATCAATTTTCTTGCTTTCAGGAATAAAATAAGCAGGTCTGATTAATTGTTGCCAATTAAAGCTTGATAGTTCATTGAGATGAGGAAGCAAATCCTTGGTAAAAAGTACTCCTTTTATGTTATCTAAATTATCTTCAAAAACAGGAACCCTACTGTAACCAGAATCAATGATAAGTAGCATAAGTTCATTAAAATCAATAGTCATTTCAACCCCTACAATATCTGGCCTTTGTCGCATTATCTGTTTAACGTTGGTATTACCGAAATTAACCACACTTTTAAGCATGTTTTTTTCTTGTTTTGGAGCATCCTTTTCAGAAGTAATTTCAATGGCATGGGTTAGCTCATCAACTGATAAAATATGTCCTTTTTTGGTAATGCGTTTATCAATTAAAGAGGTACTTTGCTCTAACACATAAACCAAAGGTTGAAATAATTTATAGGTATATAAAAGTGGAACTGCTACATTTTTTGCAATTTTTACATTATTCTGAGTGGCATATATTTTAGGAATTACCTCACCAAATAATACGATAATAAACGTTACAACTACCACCTCAATAAAAAAACCCAAAATGGGGTAAGATTCAAAATTAAAAACGAGTGCGAACAACAAAGTGGACAGCAAAACAATGGCTATATTAACAAAAGTATTGGCGATTAGAATTGTTGCCAATAATTTTTTGGGATATCTCATTAAAAAATGAACTGCATTTGCGCCAGCGCTCTGAGCTTCTACTAAAAATTCTAATTGAAGTTTTGACAGTGAAAAAAGGGCATTTTCTGATCCAGAAAAAGCAGCGGAAAGGAAAACTAAAACAATTAAGCTGATGAGATAAAATACAATACCAATTGAATCTGAAGAGCTTATTTCTGGATTAAAAAGCTGCAATATTATGTTACCGGGAGGCGGTTCGTCCATTGTTAAATTTAGTATGGTTAAGTGGCAAACATAATTAAAATCAAGGACAAAAGAAACAATTTAAAATAGTAATTTCTCCACTTTTAAACATATGATGGGTAATAATACCCAATACTAAGTTTACTCCTCGTTATTTTTATTTAATCCTAAAAGTTGAATTTGATGGGCTTTAATAATTTTTCTTTGCTGTTCTATTCCAGATTTATCTCGATAGTTTTCAGTTTTAATCCTTCCTTCAATATATACCTGAATCCCTTTTCCAAATTTCCCTTTCATTGTTAACTGATCTATATGTCGGGCTAAATTATCCCAAACTTCTATTTGATGCCACTCAGTTTCTACCTTCTTTTCTCCATCCTTACCAATAAAATACTCATTGGTTGCAATAGAAAAATTGGCTACTACCCTATTATTTTCAAGAAATTTCACTTTTGGATCTTGACCCAAATTCCCAATCAGCATTACTTTATTTAGCGACATATATTCAATTCAAATATAATGTATTTATTTATTTTGGTTCAGCCATAGCCAATTCTAAATAGGAACTCAATAACTTAGAGACACCCAATTTTGGTAGTTGATTATATTCCACCCAAGATTCATCAAAATTTAAAATTGGTTTATTTATACAATTGATTCTGTAAAACTGAGCATAAATATGCTGATGAGTAAGGATGTGCTTTTTTTCAAATACTAAGTCTATGATCTGATTAGATGAATACCACTTTTTTTTAGAGCCTTTTTCAAACCAGCTATTTGCATCCGTTTTCTCCTCTGATTCTAAATATGGTAAATCATATAATCCTTCCCAAATTCCACCAGAAGGTCTCCGAAAAACTGCAATTTGTGAATTAAATTGAAAATGAAAGTAAGCAATAAATCTGTTCTTAGGTTTTGCTTTAGCCAATTTTATAGGAAATTGCAATTGGCTATTTTGAATAAATGCAAGGCAATTTTGCTGCAATGGGCATTCCAAACAAGCAGGTTTGAGCGGCGTGCAAATTAAGGCTCCTAATTCCATCATTGCCTGATTGTGCAAGGCAGGATTATCTTTATTTAAAAATTCATTGGCTAACTGATTAAATAATTTTTTGGCGAAACTACTCTGAATGGGTTCCGATATTAAATAAAATCGAGAAAGTACTCTAAAAACATTACCATCTAGCACTGCAACCGCTTGATTATATGCAAAACTAGCTATTGCTGCGGCGGTATAGGGTCCAATTCCTTTTAGTTTGAGTAAATCATGATAATTATCCGGAAACTTACCGCCATTACTTAATACAATAATTTGCGCAGTTTTTAGCATATTTCTACCCCTACTATAATAACCTAATCCTTGCCAAAGTTTAAGAACTTCATCTTCTGGCGCCGCTGCAAGCGATTCTATTTGTGGAAATTTCTGTGCAAATTTTAAAAAATAAGGCAAACCTTGATTTACTCTAGTTTGTTGTAAAATTATTTCAGACAGCCAGATTAGATAAGGGTTTTGAGTGTTTCGCCAGGGTAAATCACGCTTGTTTAATTGATACCAATTGAGTAGACTTTGTTGGTTATTCATAAAGATTTGCAAGAAAAATGAAATATTTTATAAAAAAAAACCCTTTTTTCAGTTCTAATGTATACATTTGCAACCCCTTACAATTGGGTCAAAGAAAAAAATAATCACAACATTCAATCATATAATACAGATTAACAATGACTAAAGCAGAAATTATCCAGGAGATTTCACTAAAAACAGGTGTAGAGAAAAATCAAGTTCAAGAGGTTGTAGAATCATTTTTCAAAGTGGTTAGAAACAACATGACAGAAGGAAAAAATGTATACTTCCGTGGATTTGGTTCATTTATCATTAAAAGACGCGCAAAAAAGATTGCTCGTAACATTTCAAAAAACACTGCCATGGTTATTGATGAGCATTACATCCCATCATTTAAGCCAGCAAAAACTTTTGTTGAGAAAATCAAGAAAAGTGAAATGGTAAAAACTACTGCTGCAAAAAGAGAAGCAGAAGCTAAGCAAGCATTAAAAGAAGCTTAATGCAATTTAACAAAGCTCAAATAATTATCATTGGCGTACTTCTAGGATTAGTTGGCATATTAGTTTATCTGAACTATAAGTCTTCAACCCCTGAAATTCTGCCTGCTCAAGCTACGGGAGTAAATATAACTTCCCGTAGCTTTGATTTTGATGCGTATTTGAGTTCGTTAAAAGATTCTGTTGATGGTGAAACATGGGCAACCGTACTTGCACAAACAGAAGCTGCAAACCAACCTGAGGCAAGGATTTATGAGATAGCTACCATCTCAAACACTTGGGATTCCCTTGGCTTCAAATTGGCTGGTGCACATTATTTTTCAAAAATGGCAAGCAGGTTAAATGATGAGAATTCATGGTTTAATGCTGGTATGAAATTTTATGATTTTGCTGCTACCTGCCCAGATACTTCCATTCAGATTTATGCTAGCAAAGAAGCTATAGTAGCTTTTGAAAAAGTAGTAGTTTTGAATGAAAATAATATTGAAGCTAAAAATGCCTTAGCCATTTGTTATATTCAAAATGATTTGGATATCATGAAAGGGGTTCAATTGTTAAAAGATGTTACGCGCAGAGATTCAAATAATGTAGATGCAAATTATACATTAGGAATGTTATCTATGCGCAGTGGACAGTATGACAAAGCGGCTGAAAGATTTAAAACATTGGTTCGAGTTCAACCAATGACACCTGAATTTCATTATTATTTGGGTGAAACTTACAGCCAACTTGGAAAAAAAATGGATGCTATCAAATCATTTGAAACATTCAAAGGTCTGGTACCAGATGAAAAAGCAAAAAAAGATATAGAGTCAATTATTAATAACCTTAAAAATTCTAATTAAAATGCCAAGCGGTAAAAAAAGAAAGCGTCATAAGATCGCAACCCACAAACGCAAAAAACGTCTTCGTAAGAACAGACACAAAAAGAAGTAGTGTGTAAATAGAAAGAGAAGTAAGTTTAAGTTCCTTGCTTCTTTTTCTATTATAACCCATCTTACTATTTCTTAAGTTATTCTCATTTTCTCCCTCCCTCACATTGCGATTAAATCAATTAATATTAATCGCCTAATATTTTGTTACAGTGAATTACGAATTAATAATCAATTCAAGCCCTACGGGAGGGGTAGATATTGCCATACTAAAAGATAAAAAACTCATTGAATTACATCATGAGCAAGCTGATTCAAATTTCCAGGTTGGCGATGTTTATCTAGGAACAGTAGGTAAAATTATGCCAGGCTTAAATGCTGGTTTTATAGATGTTGGACATGAGAAAGATGCTTTCTTGCATTATTTAGATCTTGGACCACAATTTGAATCTACACAAAAATTCACCCGCATGCTACGCAGCAGTAGGCCAAAAGATTTTGGAATTAACCAAACTCACATAGAGGCCGATATCAATAAAGGCGGAAAAATCACAGATATTCTAAAGCGAAACCAACAAATATTGGTTCAAATTAGCAAGGAACCAATTTCTAATAAAGGTCCAAGGTTAACGTCTGAACTGTCTTTAGCTGGTAGGTTTTTAGTAATGATGCCCTTTGAAAAGTCTGTTAGCATTTCAAAAAAAATCGTTAAACAAGAAGAACGTAAGCGTTTAAAAGAGGCGGTAAATGCCATAAGACCTGAAAACTTTGGGGTTATCATTAGAACAAATGCTGAAGGTGAAAGCATAGAAGATTTGCAAAAAGATCTCAAAGATTTAATGGGTAAATGGCAGGAATTGTGCAGGCAATTGATGGACGCTAATTCACCTCAAAAAGTATTAGGTGATAATGATAGAACCTTGACCCTAGTAAGAGATTTGGTGAATGAAAATTTTACCAATATTCAAATAAACGAAAATTTTTTATTCAATAAAATTAAGTCCTATTTAAAAAGTAAATCACCTGAACTTGAAAATATAGTTAAGTTATATCAAGGTAAACTTCCCATTTTTGAGCATTACGGGATAGAAAAACAAATAAAAACTAGCTTCGGAAAAGAAGTTAATTTTATGGGTGGCTGTTACTTAATCATTGAGCATACAGAGGCATTACATGTTATTGATGTAAATAGCGGTAATACTGCCAATAAAGGCAGCAATCAAGAAGAAAATGCGCTCAAAGTGAATATGGAAGCGGTTGAGGAGATAGCGCGACAATTACGCTTGCGTGATATTGGTGGCATCATTGTCATAGATTTAATAGACCTAAAAACTGCTGGTAATCGAAAATTAGTTTATGAAAAACTAAAAGAGTTGATGAAATCAGATCGCGCTAAACACAAAATTTTGCCAATGAGTCCGTTTGGACTTATACAAATTACTAGACAAAGGGTGCGACCTGAAATGGCAGTTGTGACGAATGAAAAATGTCCGTCTTGTTTAGGAAGTGGGGAAATTCAATCGAGTGTTAGTATTGTAGATGATATTGAAAATCATGTGAAATATTTAATTGAAAACCTCCATCTGAAGGGTTTTACAATAGAAGTGCACCCTTTCTTAGCAGCTTTTTTAAAAGATGGTTGGTTAAAATCTCCAAGATTTAATTGGTTTAGAAAATATAAACAATGGATTAAAGTAATTCCTAGCGCTAGATTGCATTTAATAGATTATAAATTTATTGATGCTAAAGGTGAGGAAGTGATTTTATAGATTACATTTTCTTTTATCACATAAAGTATCCTATTTTGCGTTTAATGAATCAGTTGAAAGAAACATACGCAAAGCTCATTAAAGAAGAAGCACTGCGCATTGGTTTTACAGCATGCGGCATATCTAAGGCTGATTATTTAGAGGAAGAAGCTCCAAGACTCAACAATTGGTTAAATGATAAACGGAATGGTAAAATGGCTTACATGGAAAACCATTTTGACATGAGATTAGATCCCCGATTATTGGTTCCAGGTGCTAAATCTGTAATAAGTTTGCTCTACAATTATTATAATCCGAATAAAATATTTGGATCAGACCAATTAAAAATATCTTCTTATGCCTATGGAGAAGATTACCATAAGGTTGTAAAAGATAAATTGGCAGAACTTTATCAATACATTCAAGATCATATTGGTAAGGTGGAAGGTAGAATGTTTGTTGACTCAGCACCTGTTTTAGAGAAAGCATGGGCTCAAAAAAGTGGATTAGGCTGGTTGGGTAAAAATGGAAATATCAT
>CANHDN010000026.1 GCA_947459415.1 Bacteroidota bacterium | reverse complement strand
AGTGCCAACAGAACCAAAAAAAGGTGAACTTATTATTAATGAGCTATTATTTAACCCCAAAAAAGATGCCTACGATTTTATAGAAATTTATAATGTTTCCAATTCCCACTTAGACATAAGTAAACTACAATTATGTAGGATTGGCAATCAAGGGATTTTAGAAGAATTCCAACTTTTTGCAGAAGAAGGGATTCAGTTGGCACCTCAACAATATATGGCTATTTCAGAGTTTCCTGCTTTAGCACAAAATAATTTGTATCCATTAGATGCCTATCATTGGATCAGCCATAAAATTCCTACCATGAATGATAATGAAGGTAGCATTTGTTTGCTTACACCAGCGCATATCATGTTAGATTCTGTATCTTATTCAGACCAAATGCATGTATCATTTTTACTAAATTCAGAAGGTGTAAGTTTAGAAAGAATAAATCCTCATATTCCTGGATTTATTCAAAGCAATTGGATTTCTGCTGCCCAAACAGTAAACTTTTCTACTCCTAGTAAAAGAAATTCACAATACAAAATAGGTTCAGCCATGAGTGGTAAATTTAGTTGTAGGCAAAATTATTTTTCACCCGATTCCGACAATGAAAACGAACTACTCACATTTCAATATCAAACAGGTGGCGGACATTGGGTAGCAGATCTTCTCATTGTAAGCAGTGAAGGGCAATTAGTAAAAGAAATATGCAAATCTACCTTACTAGCCAATAGTGGCGAAATACATTGGGCAGGAGATACCAATTCGGGAGAGCGAGCACCCATAGGCAACTACCTTGCAGTTTGGAATTGCTACAGTGACAATGGCGAAATAGAACAAGAAAAGATTGTTATTTCTTTGTTGTCTAAATAGATTAATACCGCCTTTTCAAGAATAAAGTTAAACTGTCAGAGATAGCAATAAAGAGAAAAATATAAGACAGCCAATCTCCATATTTGGTATAGAATGTTTGGTCTGTATAAATTGGAATAGCTTGTCTCATAACAGCTTCCTCCCAATAAGCAGATTCTTCCAAAACACTGCCATCTCTATCTACAAAGCCACTAATTCCAGTATTGGCCGAACGAGCAATGGCACGTCTATTTTCTATGGCACGCAGCCTACCATAATCAAAATGTTGTCTGTATCCAGGTGTATTTCCCCACCAGCCATCATTGGTTATAATACACAAAATATCTGAACCTTTTCTAACGTAAGAAGCAATGAAATCTGGAAAAACACTCTCATAACAAATTATTGGAGCTAGATAAGTTTTATGATAACTTTTAAACACCTTACTTTCCTTATCTTGACCTAAACTACCTGCCGTACCTCCCAAATCGATGGCATAACTTTCTAAGAATTTAAACACCTGTGGATAGGGCATTTTTTCTACTCCTGGTACAAGTTTACTTTTATGATATACCTGAATACTATCATACGAATTTATTTGTAAGGCAGCATTATAAACTTCATAATAGGCATCTGCATTTTTATATTTTCTTGCGGCAAAACCTCGCGGCTCTGAATCACTATACTCATAATATGAATCCATACCAGCAATAATTACTACATGAGGAAACTCTTTTAAAAATGCTTTTATCTGCTGAATCAATGGTTCCGCGGCTAAGTTATTTTCAAGTAACAATCCTTGCAGTGCCGTTTCTGGCAAAACCACGTATTGAACTTTCGCATCAATTTTTTGTGCCGCTAATTGTAACATTTTTGACAATTGATCTGACTCACTTATTCCACCAAATTTATCACTATATGGATCAAAATTAGGTTGAACCAAAACCATATCAAGTTTTCTCGTACTTTGTGTTGGGAGTGTATTGAGCAGATAAAATGATAAAAAAATAGGTGCCAATAAATAGAAAAAAACCTTGTTTAAAACTTGTTGTTTGCGAATAGTTATTGGCCAATTTGTCCAATTTTGAACTAGCGTATCTGCACTCATATTAACAAGCAATATCCATAATGATCCACCTAAAACTCCAGTAAACTCATACCATTGGGCCAATACAGGTATATAACTAAAAACATTCCCAAGAATTAACCATGGAAAAGCAAGATCCCAATGAAATTGTAAATATTCTATGCTTAACCAGCAAGCTGCAAAGAAAAAATAATTTATTTTCCCGTTTAAACGATTACGCCCATGAAAAAGTAATACCGGCAAAACCATTGGCAAACTATTAATAATAAATGCCGCTATGGCTCCACCTGCACTTGCATTCCATATCCACCAAACACTGCCAATATTCCACAATAAAAAAGCCAACCATGCATAAACAAATAACCATGCATAAGAATTAATTTCTTGTATTCTAATTTTTCGCTCCAACATAAAAATGGGAATAAAACCCATAAATGCAAAAGGTAACAGATAAAATGGTTGCCAAGCCAAGGTAAAAAAAAGTGCAGAAAGCACACTCAATAAGGCATAGTGTATGTGTTTATTTCTTGCCATCTACAATCAAAACAAATTCACCCTTTACAGGATGTGTGGTATAATAAGTAATCAACTCTGAAAGACTAGCATTGACAGTTTCTTCATAAATTTTAGTGAGCTCTCTACTCACACTAGCTTGTCTGTCTGACCCTAAATATTCACTCAATTGTTGCAGCGTTTTTAATAGCCTATGTGGACTTTCATAAAATACCATGGTGTATTCGATTTCTGTCAATTTTTTAAATGCCGTTTGTCTTCCTTTTTTCTCGGGTAAAAAACCTAAAAAAATAAATGCATCAGAGGCAATTCCACTTTTAACTAGGGCGGGCACAAAAGCAGTAGCTCCAGGTAAACATTCTACACTTATGTTATGTTGCAAACAAGCACGTACCAATAAAAATCCCGGATCACTAATAGCAGGCGTTCCGGCGTCGCTCACTAAAGCTAAGGTTTTACCAAGGCTCAATTCTTTCACTAAATGATCTATTTGTTTATGCTCATTGTGGGCATGATAACTCCATAAGGGTTTACTGATCTGGTAATGGTTTAATAATTTAGATGTTTGTCTGGTATCTTCAGCCAAAATAGCATCTGCATGCTGCAAAACTTTTAAACCCCTCAGGGTAATATCCTCCAAGTTTCCGATAGGAGTTGGCACCAAAATTAATTTTCCTTGCTGGCTCATTGTACTTACAAATAAACAATCCTTCGTGCTTATTTTTAATATTTATTTGAGTAAAATAAAAATTAAATCCCTTAATTTGAAGTTAAATTAACATCATGAAATACCTTTTAAACCGAGTTCAAGTATATTCAATGTATTTTTATGAATACATTAAACACAGAGAATGGGCTGCCATTATTAATGCATTCTTGTATATGTTTACAAAGAAGTCATATGCAAATGACAAACAAATGACCAGTAGCATGGGTAAATTTGCTACCAGAAAAGGCACATTAGATTTTCAATACATAAACTATGCGTATGAGATAGAAATCAAACATTTTATAGAACAACATCAATTTGAGGTCTTCTTTGATATTGGGGCATGTTTGGGAGAATATTGCATTTGGTTAGGTAAAAAAGACTATACCTGCTTTGCATTTGAGCCAGTTAAAGATAGCTATAACATGATTCTCAAAAACATTTCACTAAACCAATTAGATAACAAAGTAAAAGCCTACAATTACGGACTGGGCAACAAACATAGCATTGAACATTTTGAAATCAATCAAACTAATCCAGGTGCTAACAAACGAGTTGAGGTGCAAACCAACGAAACCCAAAATTTTGAAATTAAAAGATTAGATGATGTTTTCGCTGACTTTGGTTTAAACCCAAAAACAAATATTTTAATTAAAATAGATGTAGAAGGAATGGAAGTAGACATGATCAAAGGAGCTGCTAAATTTCTAACACACTTTGAAGATATCACACTTATTATTGAAGAAAAACTGAGCGGACAATCTTCAATTAGAGATGCATTAAATGATATTTGTAATTTTGAATTCGGACAGGTAGACAATTACAACATCTACGTAAAAAAAAGTAGTTCAAGAATTTAACTTTCAGTAGTTTCCTGCTCTTTTTTGCGTTTTCTTTCTCTTTGTAAAGTATTATAGATAGGAATAGACGTAACCACTATAAATACTACAACCACATAATTTAGGTAATCGAGTGCGTTTGGAACAAGTTCGCCAACAAAATAACCTGCTGTAACAATAATAAGCGGCCAAAGCACAGCACCTGCCATATTGAAAAAGAAAAATACTACAGGCTTAACTTTTACAACACCAGCTAAAATTGGAGCAAAGGTCCTAACTATAGGCAAGAATCTTCCGAGAATAAGCGCTAATCCACCGTATTTTTTATAGAATTCTTCGGCCATGCTTATATATTTCTTCTTAAAAAAGAGGGAATCTTTTCTTTTGTATAGTGCTTCCCCTGTTCTATAACCAAACCAATAACCAGCATAATAGCCCACAAAAGCAGCCAAACCAATATAGGTAATTAAATGGGCCAGATCTACGTCTAATACACCCATAAAGCACAACAGACCGGCTGTAAACAGTAAAGAATCTCCTGGAAGAAATAATCCAAAAATTACTCCATTTTCAAGGAAAATAATTACTATTAATAAAAATAAGCCACCAAATCTAATGAGCTCTTCCGGCTTAAATAAATCCCAAATGCTATCCAATTTTCTGTAGTTTAAGGTCACAAATTAGGATGATTTGCAGCAATAAACAAACCTTAAAAAAAATATTTTATGCAAGTATTAGGTCTTATACATTTCTAAAGCCAATATTGCTTCGGCCTTGTTCTACCTTTTCTGCCTTTACCAATACCTCAGACTTCATGGTATCCTTATACTTTTGCATGGCTTCTGCCAATGATGGTTCTTGCAAAGACAATATTTGAACAGCCAATAGACCTGCATTCTTCGCATTATTTATTGCTACAGTTGCTACTGGAACCCCGCCTGGCATTTGCACAATTGACAATAAAGAATCTAACCCATCCATTGTTTTTAGTTTTACTGGAACGCCAATTACTGGCAGCGTGGTTATAGAAGCAACCATACCTGGTAAATGGGCGGCACCACCTGCGCCAGCTATAATTACTTGTATTCCGCGTCCTCTGGCATCTTTTGCATACGTAAACATCCTATCGGGTGTGCGATGCGCAGATACCACAGTAATTTCATAGGCAATGCCAAAATCTTCCATCACCTTAGCAGCCTCTTTCATCACATCTAGGTCGCTGTCTGAACCCATTATAATTCCAACCTTTTTCTCTAGCATAACTTATTAATAAAAAAAGCCCAATGAAGGGCTTTGTTATAAATTTATGAACCTAATTCATCTAATTCTTCAGGCTCTGGTTCAATTCCTTCCATTAAATTTCTGATGTCTTGCAATTCCTCACGATTATATTTATTGGAATGATCCGCTAATAAATCTACCAAATATGCTAGATTTTCTTTTCCATCAGATTCTTCTAAAAACAAAAAGGTGTAATCGCCATTAGCTTCAATATCTTCATATGCCAACCTGATCATGCGCACATAACCGGGCTCTTTTAAGTTGGCCTTAAAAAACTCACGTAACTCTTTTAACAATGCAATTACTTTGTCTGCATCCAACCCGCCTTGGTTCAGTTCTGATTTAATCTTATCAATTATCTGCTTCATGTTGTTAATTTGTGGCACAAAATTATATTTTTTAGCCATAAAACATATTTTTAATCTCAATAAATCATCAGCAAAACACTTATTTATACAATTTTCCTGATTATTTCTTGAGTTAGCATATCTTTTACTAAAAGCAGGATGCTAAAATATGTCAATGGAAATCAACATAAAAATTTGAATTTCATATACTTATATTCAAATCGAGTTCGAACATTAGCTATTTAATTAGATAGGTTGTTTTTCAGACCACTCTTTCATTAACTCTTTATATTTATTTAAAAAAGTGCTCTTAGATATAAATCCAAGGTATTTATCTTGATCTAATACTGGAATATAAAACACTTCTGGATATTGCTCATATTGTTGCATTAAATCAGATAAGGTATCATTAATATCAGCAGTAATAATGTCTTGAACCAATATCTCTGATACCTTAATTTTATCATATAGCTCTTGCTTAAAAATATAGGCTCGTAAATGACCCATTGTGAGCAATCCAATAAAGTTCCCATTTCGTTTAACCACTGGAAACACATTTCGTCTGGTACCAGAAACAACCTCTGTTACCCTACGCAAAGAATCATCTGGCCTAAAACTTGGAAAATCTGTTTCTAGAATAGCTCTCACAGATAATTCATTTAAAACTTCTAATTCTGGAGCCTTTTGTAATAAGCCATTACTAGCAAGCTTTTTGGTGTAAATACTATTAGGCTCAATTAAGCGTGTAACAAAAAAACTACCTGCAGACACAATCATCAATGGAACAAATAAAGTATAACCACCTGCCGCCTCTGCAATCATAAATATGCCAGTTAACGGGGCACTCAATACCCCGCTTAAAACACCAGCCATACCTATTACCACAAAATTTAATTCATTTAACTCTGCTATGCCTGAAATGTTAACGAGGCGTGCAAACAACAATCCGAGTAAAGCACCAATAAATAAAGATGGGGCAAAAATTCCTCCATTACCACCAGAACTTACCGTTAATGCCGCCGCAATAGGTTTTAATAGCAGTGTAATAAACACAAAAGACAAAAAAACTACTTGATACCCAAAATCACTTTGCAGGGCAATATCTTTCATAAAAGTATCAAAGGTTCCATTCAAAATTTGATTAATTACAAAGTACCCCTCTCCATACAATAAGGGTGAAAATAAAATTAAACCTCCCACAATGAATCCTTGAAAAATCGCTATCAAAAACTTTTGGTGCCTATTATTAAATTTATTTTCAATTCCATAAATTACCCAAATAGTGTAAACAGAAATAAGCCCACATAAAACGGCAAATAAGGCATAGAAAGGAACTGAAGCAGGTTCCCAAGGCTTTGCTGAGAAAACAATTAATTGCCCTTGATAAAAAATATTGCTGATTACTGCTGCGGTAGCCGATGCGATTAATAGTGGCACAAATGCAGAAATATTTACCCTGCGCAATAGAACCTCTAAAGCAAAAATTACGCCACCAATGGGCGTATTAAAAATAGCAGAAATCCCTGCTGATGCGCCACAAGCCAGGAGTAAATTTCTATCATTATCACTTAAAAACAATCGTTTAGCTAAGTTAGATCCAATGGCAGAACCTGTAATGGCAATAGGTGCTTCCACCCCAACAGATCCACCCAAACTTACAGTAAATGCACTACTCACCATATGGGCATAGGTGTGGTGTTCATCTATATTCCCTTTTTTGTAATTAATACGATATATGATACTGGCCAAGCCCTTTTCAAAATGTTTTAATCTAAAAACATATCGAATAAATACCAGCGATAATACAATTCCTACAACAGGGTAAATAAGGTATTGATAGCGCAATTCTAAAAAACTTTTGTTCAATAAAACAGACTCTAACCAATGTATGCCTGCTTTTAAAAGAATGGCAGCAAAAGCCACAACAATGGCTACAAGGATGCTGGCAATAATCAGAAAGCTTTGATTACTAATGTATTTGTTCCTTTGTTTAAAGAATTTATAAACAGGATACTTCAGCAAGAAACGAATGTATTTAATTTGCTGACTCATGAAGCAAACATAATGAAAATTTCTTATTGGATTAAAGCAGCACGATTTCGCACACTATTCCTCTCTTTATCATGTATTTGGGGCGGAATATTAATGGTTAAAACCATACAAGAAACGCATATTCTCATCAGCACTTTCACATTTTTAACAGCATTATTCCTTCAAATCCTATCTAATCTTGCAAACGATTATGGAGATAGCATACATGGCGCAGATAATGAAATGAGAAAAGGACCCAGCAGGTCGGTTCAGGCAGGACATATAAGCCCTAAACAAATGAAAATTGCGATTATTATTTTTTGTGCATTAGCCCTTTTCTCTGGTTTGTTTTTACTGTATTTAGCCAGGCCCATCATTGGAGACTCTGCAAGTATGGCGCTTTTAGCAACAGGAATTATTTCAATTATTGCTGCTATTGCCTATACCAACGGCAAAAGGCCTTATGGTTATGCTGGATTAGGCGATATAAGTGTGTTTATATTCTTTGGATTGGTATCTGTGTTAGGAACCCAATATTTACAAACTGCACGCATAAATTTCATCGCCATTGATCTGGCCATTGCATATGGATTACTTTCAGTTGGCGTACTGAACCTAAATAATATGAGAGATATTGGTTCAGATAGCTTAGCAGGCAAAAAAAGTATCCCTGTGCGAATTGGCCTTAGGAATGCAAAATTATACCACTACTTTTTATTACTCAGTGCACTCATTTGTTTCTTATTAGCTGCATTCCATTTAAAGTTAAGCGCATGGGTTATTCCTGCTTTTTCATTTATTATTGGAATAAACCTATTTATGGCAATCAAGGTGAAAGATGAAGTTGCATTTGACCCCTTATTGAAGTGGTTATCTTTGAGCACTCTCTTATTAAGTTTTATTCTATTTTTGGCCATATGAAACAAGTAAGTTATCGCGTTTTTAAAAGGTCTTTAGAATTTTCATTTGAAGCCAAGACTAGCAGAGGCGCCATACAAACACATGATGCATATATCCTTAAAGGAAGCACATCAAATGGAATCATTGGATGGGGAGAAGCATCACCCTTAAAGGGATTAAGCATAGATGCTTTACCACATTTTGAATCAACATTACTAGAAATTGTAAATCAACTAAATCAAGGTATAGACGCTAGAGAACTTGATTTGGAAAAATTACCTGCCATTAATTTTGCCCTTGAAACAATTAAAAAAGATATTGAAAATGGGGGCAAAATGCTTGTATACAATAGCGATTTTAATAAAGGAAAACCGCAATACATGAATGGATTAGTTTGGATGAACACTCCACATACCATGCTTCAAGAAGCCATATTGAAGGTAAAATCTGGCTATGATTGTATTAAATTTAAAATAGGCGCTCACCAGCACGATGAAGAATGTAAGATGTTAGAGCAATTTAGAATGCATTTTGATGCTAATAAAGTTCAAATAAGATTGGATGCTAATGGCGCATTTTTGACAGATGAAGCACTACTTAAACTCAAAGATTTGGATAAATTTTCAATACATTCAATTGAACAGCCCATAGCTCCAAAACAAATAGAGGCCATGCAAGAAATTTGTGCTAAATCTCCTATCCCAATTGCATTAGATGAAGAGCTAATTGGCTTAAATCCATCAACTGATGGAAAAAAAGTACTTCAAAAAATTAGGGCTAAATATTTAATCCTAAAGCCAACTTTATTGGGCGGACTAACGATTACAGATGAATGGATAAACACAGCTGAATCATGCAATATGAATTGGTGGGCCACTTCTGCATTAGAATCAAATATTGGACTTAATGCCATTGCGCAGTATACCGCCACCAAAAACAATAAGTTGCCACAAGGATTAGGAACAGGAGCATTGTATCTAAATAATTTTGATACACCTTTGTTGGCAGAAAAAGGTTTCTTACATTATATTGCATCAAAGAAATGGGCTTTCCCAGATGAATCCGAGGAGTTGATTTGAATCATTCATGAATAAACAAAAAGAAATAATTAAATGGGTATTAATTATAGATACTGTAATAAGCCTATTTTCAATCATATTAGGACTGTTATTGGGCGTATCTTGGCTTAACTTGTTTTGTTTTATCCCAATAATTATTAATGGCTATATCTTCAAATTTTTAATAAATGATCAGACAGAAAAAAGTATTATTTACACCGTTATTAATGTTATATTCTCTATTTATTTAGTTGACTCAGGATTTTCATTTAACACAGGAACCTATTTATTTTATATACCTGTTATCATTGGGATTTATTTGCTGGATGCATTAGGCATTAAAAAAGTTAAGAAAATAGGACTGATTGCAAGTGCTGTAGCGGTAATTTTAGTAAATATTGGATGGAGCCCTCAATTACTTTTTAAACCAATTACAGAGCTCTTAGAACTTGAATATACATTGCATTATAATTCCATTATTTGCATATTAGCCTCCATATTAATTTTACAAACTTTTGGAAACCTACGCAAGGAAGCTGTTGAAGAAATAGAATTGAATTTAGCAAATAACAATGCCATATTAGAAAATTCTAAAGATGCTATTTGGACTGTAAATGAATACCTAGAATTAGTTTCTTTTAATATAAATTTTGCCAACATGTTTCAATCTATTTGGCAAAAAGAACCTGTTATTGGAACAAGCATTTTATACCCGCTAGGTAATTTAAAAATTAATGATGAATGGAATGCCTGGTATAGGAGAGCATTAAAGGGACAATCCTTTGGGACTGAAACAGAATATGATAGTAAAGATGGCAACAAAAAAATTGAGCTTTTATTTACTCCCATTTTCACAAATGAAAAAATTAAAGGGGTTGCAGTTAAATCAATAGACATATCTCAAAAAAAAGATGCCTATGAAAAACAACAACTCATTCTTCAGAACCTTGAACTTTTGTTAAGTTCAACGCAAGAAATAATCCTTGAAATGGATGAATACGATACCTGTGGTAAGGTTTGGAAAGGAGAGAATTTAAACATGTTTTATTCAGAAGAATATTTCATTGGAAAAAACATTGAAGAATTATTTGATAAACCATTTAACACCAAAATGAGTTTGCCTTATCAAATTACTAAAAGTACAGGCATTCCTCAAGAATATCAGTTTTCATATACTGTAGAAAATTCTCTAAAATATTATTTAGCAAAACTACGCAGAATTAAAAATAGTGACCCTGCAAAAGTTTCTGTTGTTATTGAAGATATTACGCTCAGAAAAGAAGCAGAAATAGCCCAAATACACCAAAGTGAATTTTTGAATAAACTCATAGCCCATTTGCCAATTGGGGTTTATGTTAAACAGGTTAGAAACGGGCTTACTTATACCCTCTGGAATAAAGAATTAGAGAATATTTTTAATCTAAAAGAGGAAGATGTAATTGGAAAAACAGATGAAGAGGTATTTAAAAATGCTGGTGAAATCTTGCATTATTTAGCCACTGATCAACTTATCTTGAGAGATAAGGAGCCTATTTTAATTCAAAAGCTGTGCATACAAACGGAAGGCAAACAGATTTATGCCAGAACCTTTAAAATACCATTACTCGATTCAAATGGAGAAGTAGAATCTATTTTTGGTATTCTAGAAAATATTACTGATTCGGTTAATGCGCAAGAAGAACTATCAATAGCAGAAAAACGATGGAATTACGCCCTCTCTGGCAGCAGAGATGCTGTTTGGGATGTAAACTTAGTAAGTAACGAAACTTTTTTTAGCCCGGTCTTTAGCGAAATGTTAGGCCATAAAGCTTACGAAAAACTTCAAGAATCTTGGGAAGATTTGGTACACCCAGAAGACTTACCTAAAGCATGGAATTTATTTGTAGACCACTTGGAGGGTCTCTCGCATTTTTATGAATGTGAATACCGCCTGCGCAGATCAGATGGATCTTACTTTTGGGTTTTAGATAGAGGTAAAGTAGCTGAGACAGATAGTGAGGGTAATCCTACAAGGGTAATTGGAACATTTAGCAATATAGACTATAGAAAAAAACTTGAAGAAGAATACAAACATGCTTTGCAACAAGCGGAGGAAGCATCTCATGCAAAAAGTTTGTTTTTATCTACCATGAGTCATGAGATTAGAACACCGCTAAATGGTGTTATTGGTTTTATCAACTTATTATTGATGGACCAACCCAATCCAAAACAAATAGAAAATTTAAATGCACTTAAATACTCTGCAGATAACCTGCTCTATATGCTAAATGATATTTTAGACTTTAGTAAAATAGATGCGGGTAAAATGGATTTAGAAGTACGCCCTTTTAATCTCATAGAAATTCTTCAAAACACCACTAAATCATTTATAAATTCTGCCAAAGAGAAAGGTTTATCTTTACAGTTAAAAGCTAGCAAGGAGATCCCATCATTGCTTCTTGGAGACTCTGTTCGGATCAGTCAGATAATAAATAATTTACTATCAAATGGGATTAAATTCACAGAAAAGGGTGAGGTTGGTTTACTTGCCAAGTATTTAGAAACTAAAGATAAACAGGCAAGTATTGCATTTGAAATATGGGATACTGGCATTGGGATAGACCCAGATTATTTGCCTCAAATATTTGAACATTTTACCCAAGTGTATACAGATACCACCAGAAAATATGGTGGTACAGGCTTAGGTTTAGCTATTTGCAAAAAGCTAATAGATATCATGGGAGGAGATTTAGTAGTTGAAAGTGAAAAAGGAAAAGGCACAAGATTTAGCTTTATACTTACGCTACCCATTGCAGACTCAAATACAGAAGAAATAAATCGATCTAAGTTGCCAGAAAATATAAACTTTTCTGGAATGAATGTGCTCTTGGTTGAAGACAATCAGGTAAATATAATGGTAGCCAAACAACTGCTCACAAGATGGAATATTCAGGTAGATGCCGCAATAAATGGGAAAGATGCCCTAGTTTGGGTAAAGCGTAAAAAATATGACCTTATTTTAATGGATTTACAAATGCCAGAAATGGATGGATTTGAATCTGCTTCTACCATGCGTAAAGCCGGAATATCTACCCCAATTTTTGCATTATCTGCCAATGTAAACTCTGATGCGCGAGAAAATGTAATTGCTTCTGGCATGAACGATTATATCAGTAAACCCTTTAAACCGGCAGAATTATCAGAAAAAATAAAC
Organism: Bacteroidota bacterium; assembly: GCA_947459415.1. Classification (GTDB taxonomy): domain Bacteria; phylum Bacteroidota; class Bacteroidia; order UKL13-3; family UKL13-3; genus B1. Next base: position 11,486 of record CANHDN010000026.1, on the reverse strand, counting down.
ATCATTTATCAGCAAAAAAAGCTGAAAAAAATTAAAGAGGAACAACCAAAGAATACCCTTTTTTAATCTTAATAAAACAATCGTACTATTAAATAACAACTCAGGGCCCCAAGGGCATCTGCGGCCATATCTACATAATCGTAACTTCGGTTAACAAATACTGCATACTGAAGAAATTCTATGAATATGCCATAAATAATTCCTATGGCAATGGCTACATGCACCTGTTTCCAATCAATTCCCACTCTACCCTTTTGATGGGCAAAGATTATAAGAAAAGATTGCATGCCAAATAATATAAAGTGTGCAAGCTTATCAATACCAATTAGCTCAAATGAAACCCTAGGTAAACTTTGCCCGTTTATACCACAAGCCGCCAAAGAAATGATAGCCCACAGTATGGCTAAATAATACTTTTTTAAAAATAATATCATTCAGCTATTGCCTATGAGTTAATAGCTGCAATACCGGGTAATTCTTTGCCTTCAAAATATTCTAACAAAGCGCCACCACCTGTACTCACATAACTTACCTGGTCTTCAAACCCAAACTTAGCAACAGCCGCAGCACTATCACCACCACCAATTAAACTGAATGCCCCCATTTGAGTTGCCTTAGCAACTGCTATGGCAGCAGTTTTAGTGCCATTCTCAAAATGACTCATCTCAAATACTCCCATCGGACCATTCCATAAAATTGTCTTAGACGAAGCAATAACTTCAGCAAATTTTGTAGCCGCTTTTGGTCCAATGTCTAAGCCCATCCAGCCTTTTTCAATATGCTTATTATCACATGGCTTACAATTAGCTTCATTACTAAATGCATCTGCTACAATAGAGTCTTCTGGTAATAATAATTGAACTCCCCTATCTTTTGCTTTTTGTATTAATTGTAAACACAGGTCTAATCTGTCATCTTCACATAAACTTGAACCAATTTCATATCCTTGAGCTTTTAGAAAAGTATATGCCATTCCACCTCCAATGATGAGATTATCTACCTTCTCAATTAAGTTTTCTAAAATCAATAATTTATCTGATACTTTAGCGCCACCTGTTATGGCCGTGAACGGGCGCTCTGCAAATTTGATAACTTTTTCTGCATTGGCAACCTCTTTAGCCATCACATATCCAAAACACTTAGCCTCTGGGAAAAACTGAGCCACAATAGCTGTTGAAGCATGTGCTCTATGAGCTGTTCCAAATGCATCATTCACATAAATATCACCCAACTTAGCTAACTTCTCGGCAAATCCTACATCACCCTTTTCCTCTTCTTTGTAATATCTCAGATTCTCTAATAATAAAACTTCTCCTGGCTTTAATTCTGAAGCTAATTTTTGCGCATCCTCTCCCATGCAATCACTAGCAAATTTTACCTCGATACCCAATAGAGAACTAAGCGTGGATAGGGTGTTTTTTAAAGTATGTTTTTCGTAATCTACGCTACCATCTTCTTTTAGTTTTTTTAATGGTCTTCCCAAATGACTCATTAATATACAGGCACCTCCATCGTCTAATATTTTTTTTATGGTTGGCAATGTTGCACGGATACGCGCGTCATCAGTTACGGCTAAGGTTTTTTTATCTAAAGGTACATTAAAATCTACACGTACCAAGGCTTTTTTGCCATTAAAATTTATAGAATCAACTGTTTTCATGTAGTAAAATTTGCATCAAAAATAGGTGATTTTTATACAATTAAGCACCATTCTTTATATTAATTTTGGAATGACCATTGCCACTCGGAACCACCTCAATATGAGTAGCAATGCGCTCTTTCAGTTCTGATAAATGAGAAATTACACCAATAATTTTTCCTTCACTTTGTAAATTTGATAATGCACTTAAGGCAACGTCTAAATAATCTGAATCGAGTGTTCCAAAACCTTCATCAATAAACATGGTATCTATGCGCATGTTTTTACTTGCCATATTTGCCAAACCCAAAGCAAGAGACATAGAAACAATAAATTTCTCTCCACCAGATAAGTTCTGTGCAGTGCGTAATTCAGCGTTTTGAAACTTATCTATAACAGACAATTCAAAAGGGTTACTTGCATCTCCGCTTCGCTTAAGCAAGTATCTATCAGACATTTTTTGAAGTTGTTTATTAGATAAACCAATTAAATGTTCAAAGGTTAATGCCTGTGCAAAATTGCGATATTTTTTGCCATCACTAGAGCCAATTAACTCATTTAAGCTTGCCCATTTATGATAAATTATTTCTTGTCTTTCTCGCTCATTTAACTTTTTTGCACTTCGCTCAACTTGTTCATTATTAAATAAAACTATTTGCTGATAACCACCCATTTTTTGAATCAATTCGCCTGAGCTAATTTTCATTTCTTTCAGATTGGCTTCCAATTCATTTAATGGCTTTTCGTCAATTTGAAGGGCTAATAAACCCTGTAATGCAATTTCTTTCTCTTCAATAATAGCCTTCACTTTTTCCAATTCTGTATGGGCATCATGCTTTACTTTTTCATTGTTCTGTTTTAGTTTTTCACATGCTTCCAGCTGTTTTGCTAGCAATAGTTCAGCTTCTTCTACCGATTTTTCCTCAAAAATCTCTTTACGTGCAATCCATAATGCTACTATTTCAGCTTCCGTTTGCTGTTGGGATTTTTGTTTATCAGACAACAAATTAGTTACATTCTCCAACTCCTTTTTTTGAATAGCCAAATCAGCTTCCAAAGAATTTATTTTAGCAATCAATTGCTCAATTTTCAAGGTATTATCTTGCCATTGATCTAAACAAACTTTTAAATCAATCATATTGTCTACCCCGTAAACAGCTAATTTATTGGAAAGATTTTGCTGTGCAACTAATAACTTCTCTTGCCTCAGATCTGTTAGTTTAATATTTTCTTGCCATTGCTGTTCTATCAATTTTTGCGCAGTTTCCGCTATATTTTTTTGAATCAGGGCTTGGTTAAGTGAATGTTGTAATGCTGGCATGTCAACATCTCTCAAATTAATTATTTGAGCTTCGCAATCTGTTGCCCTTTTTATCAAATCAGACAATATCAAGATTTCGTTGCGCATTTTATCCATCATAGCTGTAAGCGCATCCAATCTACCTTCCCCCATTGGCATTTCAAAATCAGAAAAAGCAAGCAATATTTCATTCAAAAGCTTTTCTTGATGAGTTATCTGTTCTTGTAATTTTTTTTCCTCCTTTTCTTTATTCTCTGAGGCATTTAGTATGTCTGACCCAATCTTTGCATGAAGATTTTCAATCTCTTGACTGGCATTCACAATAGCTAGATAGTGCTTTTTTAATTCAGCTAACTCAAGGCCTTTTTCTTCTAAATGAGGCATATTACCCAGAGCAAAAGGATGTTCCAAAGCTCCGCAGAGCGGACAAGCTTCACCATCAATAAGGCCTTTCCTGTGTTCTTCTAAACTTTGAATTGTTTTTGTTAGTTTAATATTTTCTTCCAACAAATTAATTTGAATTTCAAGCCCACTTAAGGTATTTTTATGTTGATTCTTTTGAGAAAGCAATACCTCTTTTTGTTTGTCATAAGCAACAAGTTTATTTCCCAAATTGGATACCTCTATTTGCGAATGAGCAATTTGTACTTCAAGGTCCTTCCAATTTTTTAACTGAAAACCCAATGTTAACAAATTTGCCTTATTGGCTTGCAAGCTCGCTAAATCGGATCCATTTAACATGCTTAACCATTCTTCTTTCTTCTCGTCTAATGCTATCACTTTCCTGCCCAAATTCTCCTCAGAATGCGCAAAAAGAAGCGCAGCTTCTTTAGCTGCCTCTCTTTTTAATTCGACATCCTTTTCCAAGATATTGTTTTTAACATTCAGATCATTCCACTCCTCTAAAGAAGTTTGTAGACTACCGCTTTCTATTTCTATGGCAGCGAATTGATTAACAAGTAATTTATAGGTATCATGTCTATTAGCCCACTCCTGTTTTTGAGCCAATAATAAACCCAATTCTATGAACGCTGCTTGTTCATTTTCTATGGTTTTAGAAATGATTGCAGTCTGCTTATCCAATTCTAATATTGCCAGTTTTATTGGTTGCAATACCTTTTCACCTTCAGAAATTTTGGTGTCAAATTCAAGCACCTTTTTAAACAAAGGTTGTTGCTGTATTTGGAACTCCTTTGCCTGTTGGTAAGCCAAATCAGCCTTTTGAAATTCTGACAAGGCATGAACATGCTGTTCTGCTAAAATTGGTAAATTCAGTTGTAGTTCTGTCAGTTGATTTTTTAAATGGGCAACATCTTGTAACTGTTTCTTCCTAACTTCTAGCTTTAATACTTCTTCATCAAGTAATTTTTTTTGCGTTTCTAACATCAAAATTTCTTGCTTCAGTGAACTCATTTCTTCCTCACTCATCAATTTAAACGACGCAAGCACCGCTAGAATCTGATCCAACTTTTCTTTTTCAATTTTGCTCCGCTCAAAAACTTTTTTAGAAATTTCGGCATAAACTGCTGTGCCGGTTATCTGCTCTAGTAGCTCTCCTTTTTCATTTTGTTTGGCCTGTAAAAAAGCAGCAAAACTACCTTGAGCCAATAAAATCACCTTCGTAAACTGCTCAAAACTTAATCCAATTATTTCTTCAATTTTTTGATCACAACTTCTTACTTGGTCGGCCACAATTAAACCTTCAGAATTAGCAATTATTCGGTTTACTGGCTTCAGGGTTCCAGTTCTTGTTCGTTCTTGTTTCCAAGACGATTTCCAGATCTTACCTGCTACTTCAAAAATAACTTCGGCATAACAATCTTTTTCCCCGCGCGTAATAACTGCATTATCAGTTCCTGTTATTTCTACGCGTGGTGTTTTGCCAAATAATGCCAAAGCAATGGCATCTAAAATGGAACTTTTACCGGCACCTGTTTTACCCGTAATGGCAAATAAGCCATCTTGTGTAAAGATAGGTTTAGTAAAATCTATCTCGTTTTCACCTGCTAAAGAATTTATATTTTTAAACCTCAGTTGTAAAATCTTCATACGAGATTATTCTCCAATTTTTAATCCCAACAAAACTTCCTGGTACGTTTCTCTGAGTGTATCTTTATGCTGTTCAGATAATTCTTCCTTGTTTAAGAGTATATTAAACACATCCAACTCATTCAGATCTTCTAAAGAATCAGAAGTATCATTTTCACTCAACACCTCACTCAAAGTTCGTTTGTTATACAATTTTAACACCTCTATGCTACTATCCTTTACTTGCTCTGTCACCCAGGCACCAAGATTAGGGAAAAGCACATCACTCTTATAAGCAATTTCTACCCATATAGGCTCATTTGTTTGTTTCAAAGCTGCAAGCTTACTTTCTATTAAGTCTTTATCTCCAATGATAGAAACAAGCTTTTGAAAAACAGGAATAGGTAAGGTGTCTATTCTTATTTGTTCACTAAAATCTAGCACATACACACATTTTGTTTGGCTTGCTTCACCAAATCCCATCGGAATGGGCGACCCACAATACCTAATATGATTCTCAATCATTGAAGGCACATGATAATGACCCAACGCAACGTAATCAAAAACCTTTGGAAATATGTCGCTGCTAATGGCTTCAATATTCCCAATATACGCTTCTCTAACGCCATCATCTTCATTCCTGACCCCACCTATTACCGATAAATGGCCCGTTGCTATAATGGGAATATTTATGCCTAACTCATTTCGTTTTTCTATCGCCAATTGTGCTATTGCAGCATAATGTTTTTTTATGTTCTCATTAATTCTGATAGATCGGTCTGTATAATTCTCTCCTTCGGCATACCTGCTAATATCACGTTCACGCAAAAAGGGCACACCACATACGATTAATTGAGCCTCATTGTTATTATTTGTAAGCACAATCAATTCATCTGATAAATCATTGGTAGCGCAACCCACCACAGATATATGAAGCGCTGCTAATATGTCTTTAGGTGCGTTTAAAAAGCTAGGAGAGTCATGATTACCTCCAACCACTATGATGTGCTGGCAGCATGTATTTTTCACTTTTACCAAAAAATCATAATATAATTTTTGTGAAATGCTATTAGGAGCAGCCGTATCAAAAATATCTCCTGCAATAAGCAATACTTGTATTTCATGCAGCTCAATGGTATGAAGTAACCAATCTAAAAAAGCTTTATGCTCTGCTACGCGCTCTTTTTTAGAGTATAGCGTTCTTCCCAAATGCCAATCAGAGGTATGTAATATTTTCAAACAATTAGATTTCATGCAGCCTGCAAATTAGGCTAAAAAAATAAAAAAGCCCCCACAATTTGGTGGAGGCTTTTTCTTTATTAAATATCTATTTCTGTTGGCTCTTCCGGCTTTGGATCAGGCAGCTCGGTGTTTATTACTTCCGCTACCACCTCAGCCTCCTGAACAGGCTCCTCTTCTATTTTATCGTGAGGCCTTGGCCCTAAAATCTCAACTAAGTCTGATTGAAACAAAATTTCTTTTTTCAATAAGATTTGAGATAACTCCTCTAACTTTTCGCGTTTTTCAGTTAATAAATGTTTAGTTTTTTGGTAACACTCATCAATAATTGCTCTTACTTCGTGGTCAATCATCTCAGCAGTACTTTCACTGTATGGTTTAGTGAAACCATATTCCTGATTGCTATCATTAAAACTTACATTTCCAATTTTTGCATTCATTCCATATATCGTAACCATGCCATAAGCCATTTTGGTAATGCGCTCTAAATCGTTTTGCGCACCCGTGCTAATTCTGCCAAAAATAATGTCTTCCGCCACCCTGCCACCTAGGGTCATACACATCATATTTTTCATTTGATCTGTCGTATATAAATACTGATCTTTTGGCAAATACTGCGCATAACCCAATGCGGCCACTCCGCGCGGCACAATGCTAACCTTCACCAATGGATCAACCCCTTCCAGGAACCAACCAGCTATGGCATGCCCGCTCTCATGGTAGGCAATAATTAATTTTTCTTCAGGAGAAATAATTTTGTTTTTCTTTTCTAATCCACCAATAATACGATCAACAGCATCCTGAAAATCTTGCATGTCTACAGCTGTTTTATTATTACGAGCGGCAATCAATGCAGCCTCATTACAAACATTGGCAATATCTGCACCTGCAAAGCCAGCAGTTTGAATTGATAATTTCATAGGATCAACCCCTTCAGCTGTTTTAATCGGCTTTAAATGCACTTTAAAAATCTCTGCCCTACCATTTAAATCTGGACGATCAATTGAAATTTGCCTATCAAACCTACCTGGTCTCAATAATGCAGTATCTAAAATATCTGGGCGATTAGTGGCTGCCAAAATAATTACCCCTAGATCGGTCGCAAAACCATCCATTTCAGTTAATAGTTGATTTAAGGTATTTTCTCTTTCATCATTTCCACCCTGAACCAAATTTTTTCCACGAGCCCTACCTACAGCATCAATCTCATCAATAAAAATAATACAAGGAGCTTTTTCTTTAGCTTGTTTAAATAAGTCACGCACCCTACTGGCACCAACACCCACAAACATTTCTACGAAATCTGAACCCGATAGAGAAAAGAAGGGCACACCAGCCTCACCAGCAACTGCTTTTGCCAATAAAGTTTTTCCTGTTCCTGGAGGCCCTACTAATAAAGCTCCTTTAGGTATTTTACCTCCTAAGGTGGTATACTTTTTAGGGTTCTTCAAGAAATCTACAATTTCCATTACCTCCACCTTAGCCTCATCTAAACCAGCAACATCTTTAAAAGTAGTATTAACATGTTGATCTTTATCAAACAATTGAGCACGGCTTTTGCCAATATTAAAAATTTGTCCGCCACCTGCGCCACCGCCACCGCCCATGCGGCGCATCACAAACATCCATAATCCAATTAATAAAGCAAATGGCAAAAGCCAGCCTATAATATCGGCGAGATAATTATGCTGTGTTGCCGTTTCGGCAATTAGTCGCTCATTAGGAGGGAAGGCCTCTTGGCGCTTTGTTAAATCGGTCTCAAAACTTCCAACATCACTAATTTCAAAAAAGTAATGCGGACCTGCATCTGTAGATGCAAAGATGCCTGTACGCGACTTTAAATCACTGTACTTGGAATTTTTTAAAGACTCCTTTTTAATATAAATATCAACGCGCTCCTTGTTTACAACCACAATTTTTTCAATATCGTGAGAAGGAAGCATTTCAGTAAAAAACTTGGTTTTAGTTGTTTTTAATGAAACATCATGCGGGGCAAACTGCATGGCCAAAAATGTTACTACAATGATCCCGTAAATCCAATAAAAATTGAATTTGGGCATATTGTTTGGCATTTTAGTTTTTTTGTTGAAAGGGTCCTTTTGAGGAGCTGGGTTATTTGAATTGTTTTCTGCCATGTGTTTGTTTTTGTTGCAGGTTTATCGCTGCTAAATTGAAAATTCTTTTTTAATTATTTCGTATTTATTTGGCCTGAACCAAAAATTTTAATTGGGGTGCCATCCAGAATTCAGACAATTTAACAAAGCCTTTGTTTAAAAAATCACCCAAATTAGTTAGTACAGGATTCCAAACCAGTGTATTTTCATCAAATAATCCATGATCTAGAGCCGTTTGTAAACTTTGTTTGTGAAAGGTTTCTAAAGCATCTCCAGATTTTACCAAAACCAACATGCGGTCAAAGAAATCGAGGCCATATTGCGCTCCTAAATCTTTCATTAATTTTACAGATTTATCAATCCCACAACCACTCACGCCATGTTGTGTCTCATCTAATGCAATAACTACTAATTGATTATACAGCACCTGTGCTCCTGCATTCATAGGCATTTCATGAGCTGTCCAACTTTGAGTAAAATCATCTAATGAAGATTGAATTAGCAAAACTTCTTGAGAACTAAGGGTTCTGTTGGCTGCATAAACCCATAACTTTGCTTCTGGTGGAAACTTTGAAAATACTTGTGTTATCATTTATGGAAACGAAAATACCAAAAATTAAGCCATTGCCAGTTTGTCAGAATCATTTTTTAAAAAAAAGTAACTCTTTTTTGTTGTTTGCCAAAAAAAAGGCTTGGTTCGGCCGATAATTTATAAAAAAACTTATTTTTGACCACTAAAGGCTTACCCAGTCAAGCTTTGTAAAACTAAATTCATGATCGATTCACAAGCATCTATAGTCATTGTAGGAGCCGGACCTGCTGGTTGCGCCACGTCATTATTTCTCAGTAAATTAAAAATACATCACACGATTATAGAGAAAGCTGTATTTCCACGTGATAAAATCTGCGGAGATGCCTTAAGTGGAAAAGTAGTTTATGTACTCAAGCAATTGGATGAAGAAATTCTTACCAGTTTTGGCAATAATCCTGACCAATTTCTGCCAAGTTGGGGTGTAAAATTTGTAGCACCCAATGGAAAAGGAATAGATATTCCCTTTAAACAAAATAAAACGTCAGACATGCGACCGCCAGGATTTATTAGTAAACGCATGGATTTTGACAATGCATTATTTGAATTACTCAATAAAGAATACGCTACCATACTGCAAGGTACTGCACTCAAAGAGGTAAATCAGCATGAAGCAGGCATAGATTTAATTTGTGAACAAGCCAGCAACGAGGAAAAAAAACCCTTGCTATTTAAAAATGTGCAAATGGTGGTAGGTGCAGAAGGCGACCGCTCTATTATTGGCAAAAAATTGGCCGGAATTCAAAAAGACAATATGCATTACTGCGCTGGTATTCGCGCGTATTACAAAGGCGTTACAGATTTACATCCAGAAAACTACATTGAACTGCACTTTTTGGAAGAAATGCTCCCCGGCTATTTTTGGATTTTCCCAATGGCTAACGGCATGGCCAATGTGGGTGCGGGTATGTTGAGTGATACAGCCAGTAAAAAGAAAATAAATTTACGTGAAGACATGCTTCGGGCTATTAAAAACAATCCCACTATTAAAGATCGTTTTGCTGGGGCAACGTTAGAAGGTAAAATTGAAGGTTGGGGATTGCCTTTGGGTTCAAAACAAAGACCATTAAGTGGAAAAAACTTTTTACTTACCGGCGATGCTGGGAGCTTGATAGATCCATTTACAGGTGAAGGAATAGGAAATGCTTTATACAGCGGCATGTTGGCTGCTGCCCACATTGAACAATGCTTGAAGCAAAACAACTTTTCGGCTGCACATAACAAAGCATACGATAAGGCTTTCTACGACAGGCAATGGGATGAATTAAAATTGAGTCATACCATGCAAAAACTCTGCAAATACCCTTGGTTATTTAACTTGGTGGTAAACAAAGCTCATAAAAACAAAACCCTGCGCGAAACCATCAGCTGCATGTTCGAAGATTTAGACATGCGCGCCAAACTGCGGAATCCGCTGTTTTATTTTAAGCTATTAATTAACGATTAGTGACAGACTATTGCCTGCCACCCTGTATCAAACGCATGTAGTTTTGTTGGGCTGCAATGAAGTCTGGGAACTCTTTTAATGCCAATTCAAAATTCTTTTTGGCACCCATTAAATCTTTGTTTTGAGCAGACATATATGCCTTCACATTATACACGGCTGCGCGCAATGGAACCATTTGCTTTTCGGTTTCAGATAACATAAAATCTACACTATCCTTACTATTGAGCATATTCTCTTCTAAAGTTTTTACAGAAGCTGCAGCACCCTTATTATCTCCCGCTGCTACCTGTATGGTTGCTACTTGATATAAATAAGTGATTTTACCTGTACTCGCATATAACTTATTATAAAAGTCTAGTAACTCCATGCCCTTACCCGCTTCTTGCAAGCACAAAGCTTTCAGTTGTAAAAATTTTTCTTCATTGGGTCTTCTGCTCAACACTTTATCGGTGTACAACTCTGTAGCCGCGTAATTTCTTACAGAAGCATACAACTCTGGCAAAGTATCTAAATAAGGTTGTTTGGTGCTATCTGCTTGCAAAATAGCCTGTGCCGCAACAATAGCAGTTTGGTAATCTTTAACTTCCATGCTATGTAAATACAACTTTTCGTAATCTACAGCAGACGTATTATTGGAATTGTTACAAGCAAACAAAAGGGTTATGGCCAAGCCAACAAATAATTTTTGAATCATAAAAGGTTTATAAAATGGTATTGCAAAATAGCAGAATAAAATTGAAATTCTAAATACAAACTACAAAGCAACAAAGGAACAAAGAAGAAATATCGAACATCGAAGGAATAAAAACTAAAGGCTAAAGGCCAAAAGCTAATGGCTAAAATTGTCGAACACCGAACACTGAATGTCGAAGGTCGAAGGAATAAAAAGCTAACTGCTAATGGCTAACAGCCAAAACCCAATCCCCATAACGCCCCACACAATCCTCCACCGTTTTTTCAATGGGTGTAAAGGCAAAACCTACCTCACTTATGATTCTATTAGAGCTATAATACGATTCGTTTAGTGCTGCCCGCGCCGTTTCTTTGGTAAGCGCCAAACCCTTTTTGGAAAACAAACGCAGCACCGCCATCACACGCCAAGCAATAGCCGCCATAAAAGGTGTAACATT
>CANHDN010000025.1 GCA_947459415.1 Bacteroidota bacterium | reverse complement strand
TAGCTATATTTGCAGCAGGATCTGCAGGAGGTGCCTGAATCCAAACACTATCTACACCCATATTACCACCCGGAGTGCCAGCAACACCACCAGGTAATTTCTGAGTAAAAACAAAACGTATAAAGCGCGCAGATTCTGCAGGAAAATCTACATACCTTCCATTTGTATAGGTGGTTACTGTATTGGCCTTAGTAGTAATGGAACGTAAATTATTCCAATTTACACCATCTACACTTTGTTGAACATCAAATTGACCGCCCCATGCAGCTCCAGCATTTTGTGGACTTAAATAATAACTCAAAGGCCCAGCCTTACCACTATAATGAATAACAAAATTCTCTCCAGTTGCATCTAACCTGCATGAAAGCGCGTCTCCAATACCAAAAGCATAGGTTAGATTTCCGTTTGAACCTAAGTTCATTGTCCAACCTGCAGGAGGACTTGCTATTCCTGGATTACTAAAATTCCAACTGGTTGGTAAATTTGTTTGTGCTAGTAAAACGAATTGCAACAGTATCAATGAAAGCGAGAATGAAAACTTTTTCATACAAACACGATTTTTTTTGAGAATGCAAAGTAAGCCTTTCCAAAGAATATTTTAGAACAATAAAATTAGCCTTATTTTAATCCCGTGTATCAAACAATCTACTAGGTTATATGACAAAAGGCCTAAGAAACTCAAGCATTGAATCAATAAAAAAACTATTATTGTGCTTAAAAATTGATTAACATGTGCTATTGGAAATTATGTTTTAACCGCAAATTAATTTTTCTACTGTGGACATGCCTCATGCATCACCCAGCAAAATTACTGGCACAAGAACAAATGGTGTTTGTTTATCAAGAAAAAGGTAAAATCATTCAAGCAAAACTTGGCGATCAATTGAGCATTAAATACCGCGGATATCTAGGACAGACCGAATACTTTAAACAAACGCTCACTGAAATAAAGGACAGCAGTTTTGTGCTTGGCTATTCGTTTTTAGGACCAGAATTACTGCCCAACAAAGAAATAAAATACTCAGATATCATTGCCTTTAGACGAATTGGATTAGGATCAGTTGTTTTAAAAACTACTCTTAGCTTAGGTTCAGCTGTGGGAGTAATTTTATTATTAGATAGAACTTATAAAAATAAGGAATTTAGTGTGGCGGGTAGAATTGGAATTTCTGCTGGTTTAGGCATTGGATTAAATTTAATTATAAATAGTATTTTCCCAGAAAAACCTAAATACCATGTGAAAGATGGATGGCGAATTTACCCGGTAATTAAGTAATTTTTACTTATATTCGTAACAGATACAAATGGAGAAAATAAAATTTTTTGTTGAAAAACACGCCTTTGGTGTATGCAGCTATATCGGCCATAAACTTGGCATTTCATCTGGAAAAATACGTTTGTATTTTATCTATACCTCTTTTATTACCATGGGTTCACCTCTCATTATTTATTTGATTATTGCCTTTTGGATGAATATAAAAAAATATATGAGGCCAAATAAAAATACCTTATGGGAAATTTAAGTTGATGCTAAAATGGATAGAGCACGTGTTATATTTATTTTATTGAGTGTATACATATTTGCTGCCTTTGCCTGGTGGACATATGCTCACTATAGTAATACGCAAAAAATATTTATTCAAAAGAAAGATTTACTAGAAATGAGTTGCTATAAAGCAACGTTTGATTTACAAGGCGCTGTTACTCAAGAAATGTTTAATGATAGCCTTGACATGCAAAAGTTTTTTGCCTCAAACTACCCCGAATTAGATTTAATATTCCTAGATATTTACAGGCCATTAGATAACTTTATGGTTAGGCCCAGCCAGCAAAGTTATAAACAGATAGAAGCAGATTTAAAGAGGAAACTTACCATGTATATTGCCGAAGGATTAGTAATGATGTTATTACTCTTCTGGGGGATGATTTATATTTACAGGAGCTTTAAAAAGGAATTATTTTTAAAAAAGCTACAAAACAATTTCTTGTTATCTGTTACCCATGAGCTAAAAACACCCCTAACTGCCATGAAACTATACATGGAAACCTTGTTAAAAAGAACTATGAATCCTGAGCAAATACATACGATTGCTGAGAACTCTTTAAATGAAACAAAACGCTTACAGGAACAAGTTGAAAAACTATTATTATCGGCTCAATTAGACAGTAAAAGATATGAATTAGATTTACAAGATGTTAATTTAAGCGAATTGGTAACAGAGCACATTGCCCATTATCATTTACCCCGCCAAGAAAAAGACAGAATTTTTACAGAGATTGAAGACCAGCTCATTGTAAGGGCCGATGCAAGTGCCATCGAAATGATTTTGAACAACTTACTGAGTAATGCTGAAAAATATGGTGGGGAAAATGGTAAAATAAAAGTTGTTTTAAAATCTAATCAAAATCACATAATTCTACAGGTAATAGACGAAGGTTCAGGTATTTCTGATGCTGATAAGCGCATGTTGTTCAATAAATTTTTCAGGGTAGGTGATGAACAAACCAGAAAAACAAAAGGCACAGGCTTAGGGTTATTCATTGCGAAACACTTAGTTACTTTGCATAAAGGCAAAATAAGCGTTTCAGACAATCAACCTAAAGGAACAGTATTCGAAATAAAATTAGAATCAAATGCAAACTAGAATATTATTAGTAGAAGATGAAGTTCATTTACAACATGCCATTAAACTTAATCTAGAATTAGAGGGGCACCAAGTTCATATTTCTGCTAATGGAGCAGAGGCAATAAAAGTATTTAGAGAACAAAAATTTGATTTAGTTATTTTAGATATTATGCTTCCAGAAATGGATGGTTTAATGGTTTGCGAAAATATTCGATTATACGACCAACAAATACCTGTTTTATTTCTTTCTGCCAAAAACACTCCTGCAGATCGGATCAGCGGACTTAAAAAGGGAGCAGATGATTATCTTACTAAACCGTTCGAATTAGAAGAACTTATTTTACGCATAAATAAATTAATTGAACGCAGTAAGCAAATAAAAAATAGCAACGAAGAAAAGGTTCCAAAACTATTTCACTTTGGTAACAACTGGATTAATTTTGAAAACAATTCAGCGCAAGGAATTAATGGAAGGTTTGAACTTACTAAAAAGGAAAGCATGCTCATGCGTTTGCTGATAGAGAATAAAGAGCAAGTTGTAAGCAGAGAGCATATTTTAAAAGTGGTTTGGGATTATACAGTGATACCTAACACAAGAACCATAGATAATTTTATTTTGGCACTAAGAAAGTACTTTGAGATTGACCCTAAATTGCCGGTTTATATTCAATCTGCCAGAGGTATTGGATATCGATTTACCTTGCCTCAATAAAGGTAATACTTAGTAAAACAAATGAAGAATATGCAGCAAATTGCTGTTTAAAGTAATTCTTTCTTTAAATACTGAGCTGTATAACTATTTTTCAACTTGCAAATTTGTTCCGGAGTTCCTGAACCAATTAATTGTCCACCGTATTTACCTCCTTCCGGACCAATATCTATAATAAAATCTGACACCTTTATCATATCCATATTGTGCTCTATCACTAAAACGGTATTCCCTTTATCTACTAATTTTTGCAATACACCAAGGAGAACATTCACATCTTCAAAATGTAAACCAGTGCTTGGTTCATCCAAAATATAAAAAGTATTGCCCGTATCTTTTTTACTTAACTCAGTAGCAAGTTTAACCCTTTGAGCTTCCCCTCCGCTTAAAGTGGTACTTTGCTGACCCAAGGTAATATAGCCCAAACCTACATCATGTAATGCAGCTATTTTCCTTAGAATATGTGGTGTATTTTCAAAAAAGACTACAGCATCTTCTATAGACATGTTTAATACATCATTAATGCTTTTACCTTTAAATCTTACCTCTAAGGTTTCGCGGTTATAGCGTTTCCCATTGCATGATTCACACTTAACATATACATCGGGCAAAAAATTCATTTCTATGCTCCGCATTCCAGCCCCTTGGCAAGTTTCACAGCGACCACCTTTTACATTAAAAGAAAACCTACCTGGTTTGTATCCCCTAATTTTAGCTTCTGGTAGATTGGCAAATAATGCACGTATGTCTGAAAAAACCTCTACATAGGTGGCCGGATTGCTTCGGGGTGTGCGGCCAATGGGAGACTGATCAATTTCTATTACTTTATCTATAAACTTTAATCCTTTAATTGCTTTATAAGCTAAAGGCTTTTGATGAGAGTTATAAAAGTGCTGACGTAAAATTGGATAAAGTGTTTCATTTATTAAAGAAGATTTTCCGCTTCCACTCACACCAGTAACACAAATTATTGTTCCCAAAGGAATTTGTATGGAAACATTCTTCAAGTTATTGCCCGATGCTCCTATTAATTCAAGTAAATTCCCATTACCTGATCTTCTCGAAGCAGGCACTTCAATTTTCTTTTTACCATTTAAATACTGAGCTGTTATCGAATTCCCTTTTAAGATGTCGGCGTAAGTTCCTTTTCCGGCAATATGCCCGCCATGAATACCGGCACCATAACCAATATCCAGAATAAAATCACTTTCCTCCATCATGTCTTTATCATGTTCTACCACAATAACGCTATTCCCTATGTCTCTAAGCGCCTTTAAGGAATCTATTAATCGTTGGTTATCTCTCTGATGTAAACCAATACTAGGTTCATCTAAGATATATAAAACCCCAACAAGTTGTGAGCCTATTTGAGTAGCTAGCCTTATTCGTTGCGCCTCACCTCCACTAAGTGTTTTAGCTGGAGAATTTAAACTCAGGTAATCAATTCCAACCCCGCGCAAAAAGGAAATTCTACTTCTAATTTCTTTTAAAATTTCTAAGCCAATTATTTGTTGTTTGGCGTCTAACTTATCCTCAATCTGGCTGAACCAATCTCCCAAAGCACCAATTTCCAAAGCAGCTAAATCAGCAATATTTTTGTCTCCAATTTTAAAATGTAAGGATTCTTTTTTTAATCTTGCACCTTTGCATTCAGGGCAAGTTTGAATTTCCATATATTCTTCTGCCCATTTATAAATGGCGTCATAACTTTTTTCATGATAATGCCGAGTAATAATATTGACCAATCCCTCCCATTTGCTGTTGTAGTTTTGGGTATAACCACTGCTATATTGAAATGGAATAACAAGTGGCTCCTCATCTCCATATAAAATTACTTGTATAGACTCTTTACTTATTTTTTCTATAGGATCGGCAAAAGAAAACTTATGCCTCTTACCTAGCTCGCGCAATTGCTGAAATGTCCAATTTTCTCTGGCTTCCCCTAAAGGAGATAATGCCCCTTTGTTAATGGAGAGTTTTGGGTCGGGTATAATTGACTTTTCGTCTATAATGCTCTTAACACCCAAACCATCGCAGATTGGGCACGCTCCGTAAGGTGAATTAAATGAAAAAGTATTTGGCTGTGGTTCATCATATGAAATACCACTTATAGGATCCATTAAAAACTTACTATAGTGATAGGCTTGCTCATTCAAATGATTGAGAACAACTAAAGTTCCCTTACCCATTTTTAAAGCACTTTTAACACTTTCAGCAATTCGGAATCTGGCAGAGGAACTTGCTTCAACCCGATCAATAATTAATTCAATGTCGTGAATTTTATACCTATCTGCCTGCATTTTGGCAGTAATCTCTATCACAACTCCATCTAATCTTACCTTGGTATATCCTTGCTTTCGTACTTGTTCAAATAATTCTCTATAATGCCCCTTTCTACCTTTAACCAAAGGTGCTAAAATAGAAATTTTGTTGGTATCAAAACGTTGAATAATGGAATTTACAATTTGCTCTTCTGTAAATTTAACCATTTTCTCACCACTTACATAACTATATGCATCTGAGGCACGTGCATATAACAATCTTAAAAAATCATAAATTTCTGTGATGGTGCCAACTGTTGAGCGCGGATTTTTGTTTACAGTTTTTTGTTCAATAGCAATTACCGGCGATAGCCCATTTATCTTATCCACGTCTGGCCTATCCATATTTCCAATGAATTGACGTGCATAAGCAGAAAAACTTTCCATATAACGCCTCTGACCCTCCGCAAAAATAGTATCAAAGGCAAGTGATGATTTTCCACTTCCACTCAATCCTGTGATGGTAACCAATTTATGCCTTGGAATTACTACATCAATATTTTTTAAATTATGCTCCCTAGCTCCAAGTATTTCTATCACTTCAGCTTGATCCAATTGGTTCAACACCACTTTCTTTGCCATTAAATATATCCTTTTATTTTGTATACCACTAAACCAATCCACTCTTTCCAAAGGAAAGTCCATGCCTGAAAACCGCCATAATTTGGCATGATGGTATTGAGTATGGTATTTTTTGACCTAATGCTTCTTATATCAGTACTATAAGCATCAACCTGGAAGTTTTGTTTTTCAAAACATGCCATCGCTCTTCTCATATGAAATCCAGCTGTACATAATACATACTTTTTCTGCTTCCAATTTTTATCTTTTACATCTAACATTTGAGCTGTAAATGCTGCATTTTGATATGTATTTACAGATTTGGTTTCAATCCAAATACAGCTATCAGGTATACCACAAGCTATTAAAAAATCTTTACCTAATTTAGCTTCAGGTCCAAAAGAACCAAAAACTGTATCTGAACCACCTGTATAAATAATTTTTGTAGATATTCCTCTTTTAAATAAATCGATAGCCTGCAACATCCTATCATTTCCATCGCTAAAATTAGTTCTTTGTTGGCCGTTTACGTTAAAATTTATGACAAATCCGGAGGGTATGATGATGGCGTCATATTGATTCTTTTGTTCGAGTGCAATAGGGTCTACCTCATACCAAGCCATCACCTGTTGAGCAATCCATGGATTTGTAAAAAATAGTAGTAAAAAAAATGCCACATATAAATACCTTTTAATTTGCGTTAGGATAAAAAGGGAAAAGAGCATGATAACTAAACTAACAGGAGCTACCAAAGCATATAATATTTTAGATAAAAAGTAAAACATATTAACCTCTAATAAAATGATAGTATAACATACAAATAATTAATAGTAGAAACAATACATCTTTCAATATTTTACTTTTAGATCGAATAAAATAATTTGCCATAATAATGGATAAAGACACACTTAAGAAGGCCAATCCAAAAACATACATTTGATTTTGAGCCAACACAGAAATTACACCAAACACTTGCAACAAAATAATGATTATTTGAATGCGCCTCGTTTTTACTTTATTCCTCAAAAAATTAATTTGAAGTGATATCGTAGAAAAAATAAAAATAGGGATTATAACGAACCAAATAAGGCCTTCTACCCATGTTATTCCAATAGGATTGATATAACTTTTGATGATTGAATATTGAAATGAAACCAAAAAATCACTTAGTTGATCTGTTAGGAAAAAATAAACTCCCAGAAAATACGATGGTATTAAAATCCCAAAAATGGCAGCTAACCAATAGCGTATATTAAAAGAGGTCATAAACATTACACTCAATAAAATAAAGAACAAGTAGATAATTAAATCGTAATCTAATAACAAACCAATTCCAAGTAAAATGGCCGCATCAAATACTAAAAAAAGCGGTCGGTCTGATTCATAGAGGTAACATAATCTATACAATAATAAAATCACAAAAGTATTGGCTAATAATTGCGGAGAAAGCAAAAGTTGCTCAGGGTAAATACTATTTAAAAGTACAAAAAATAATCCTGGCATTACACTTCCTTTATACAAAATATCATGGGCATCTGTCATGTAATTGATGAGTAAGGCCTGCAAAAACAAAAGAATAGTTGCCAGAACAGGTAGCTGAAAAGTAAACAATTGATGCTCCTTTAACCAGTTAAACAGAAACTCTGCAAATGGAGTATGCAAGAGTGGTTCTGCAGGCATTGGTATAAAAAAAATACTCAGTCTGATAACAATTGTAAAAATGAATAAACCGATTATAGAAAAAAGCGAATTAGATCTAAATATTTCTAACAAAATAGTAAGATTAAAAAGTTAAACGAATAAGTGTATATTGTTTATCTCTTATGGTTGAACCTATAAAAGACATGGGGCCTGTTTGTTTACAATCACTGGGAATTAGGGCTACACTAAAACTACTAGATTTTACCACAATACGTTCATCTGACTTTCCCAAATAATTAACCTGATGAAGCATAATATTCCCATCTTTATCTAGTTCAGAATTATACAACACAAAAATTTGATCTTGAGTAGGAAAGCAAGCAATGCCAGAGAGATAACCTCCATCGCCCACAGAACTTTGTCTTTTTCTTATTAAATCACCAAATTGAATACTCCCATCTTTGTTTATTGAAATAATAGCCACATCATCATAATTAAATGCTACTCGCACTCCTTCTTGTGGCATGTTATTCATATAATAATTATATCGCTGTTCGGTTCTTGTGTATTTTTCTGCCACCATTAACAAACCACCATCGCTCTTTGCAATCAATTTTCTGATATAATAATTTTTTAATTCTGGGCTCCTTTTATCCATCTTTCCGCCCGAAATTTGAGTTAAAAGTATTGGGTCAAAAATAGTAGCATATTTTTCTTCAGTAGATTTTTTAGTAATACTGAAACGTTCAAAAAAATATCCATTTACTAAAGAGCCGTTCTCACTTGAATAAAATCCTGCTACAGAAACCGTTTGATTAAAATTATTAATATTTAGGGCCAATTCTTCAACAAACATTTGCTCGTTGCCTAACTGATAAGCAAGCATTTTATCTTCTTTTGGGTAATAAGCATACAGAAAAAAATCTCTATTATCTGCCTGAATTTTTGGGTTTTTAGTTGGGAAATCAATTAATACAAATGCGTTACCTAAATTATCAGATTCGAAATTTGTAATAAAAACATCATCAGATCTTTCATTTAATACAAACTGTTTCCCAAAAATCTGTTGCATGCTATCATCGTATGCATATAAATTCAATTTAGATTCTCCTGGATTGTCTCCCCTGCTTAAAAATAAAATGAGGACCTTTTTTTTATCTGATGAAGTTTTAATTTGAATCTTTCTTTTATCTATAAACTGGCTGCTGGGAAGACTAGCAATAACAGTGGGTAAGGCAACAGGCTTTAAGTTAGGTTCTAATTTCTGAACCAATATATCTATCTGATTGGTTATGGTATTCTTAGCACTAATAAAAACGTACAACTCATTATTTACAAGTAAAACCCTTTCAATGTTACCATTAATACTAATTGGTAATGGAACGCTATTTTCAATACTCAGATTTGTTTTATATTTTTCAATGAAAACCTCCCTCGAAAAATCTTGATTTTTACAACGTAACACATAAATACCATGAGAAGCCTCTCCTATAATTTGAGAGTATAGGTTTTTCTGCTTTATTTTCTGAGGATTCCCCCACTCTACATTTTGCCCAAAACAAAATATACTAGTAGAAAAAAGTAATAAAAAGAAAAGCCGTTTAAATGCCATTTATTTGTAAAATATTTGAAAAAAACGAAGATACCTATTCTTGAGTATTTTCAGATACAAAATTAAGACATGGCTCGAACAAAATCATTTAGTACCGCAAAAAAGCAAGAAGAGGCAGTGATTGTTGGTGTAATAACTCAACATCAAAGACTAGAACAAGCAGAAGAATACTTGGATGAATTGGCTTTTTTAGCACATACAGCTGGCGCTTTAGTAAAAAAAAGATTCCTTCAAAAACTTAGCTTTCCAAACCCAAGGACCTTTATTGGAGAAGGAAAACTTCAAGAAATTGCAGATTATGTTAGCAATAATGAAATTGATATTGTGTTGTTCGATGATGAGTTGAGCCCATCCCAGATACGTAATTTAGAACATACCCTTAAATGCAAAATTTTAGATAGAAGCAATTTAATCTTAGATATTTTTGCGTCTCGCGCTCAAAGCGCCCAAGCAAAATTTCAGGTAGAATTGGCTCAAACCCAATATTTATTGCCTCGCCTAACCCGAATGTGGACACATTTAAGCAAGCATAAAGGTGGAATTGGTATGAAAGGACCAGGAGAATCTGAGATTGAAACTGACAGACGTATCCTTAGAAATACCATTACCAAACTCAAAGAGAGATTGGAAATTATTGATAAACAGGCAGCCACACAGCGCAGAAATAGAGATTTAAAAACGCGTATCTCATTGGTAGGATATACTAATGTTGGTAAATCTACCCTGATGAATTTGCTTGCAAAAAGTGAGGTATTTGCAGAAGATAAGCTCTTTGCCACCTTAGATAGTACGGTGCGCAAAGTTAATTGGCCAGAGGCCTCCTTTCTCTTGAGTGATACGGTAGGATTCATCCGCAAATTACCTCATCAATTGGTAGAATGTTTTAAATCTACATTAGATGAAATAAGGGAAGCAGACATTTTATTGCATGTGGTTGATGTGAGTCACCCAAGTTTTGAAAATCACATACATGTAGTAAACGAAACACTCAAAGAAATTGGAGCTTTAAATAAAGAAGTTATTTTAGTTTTTAATAAAATAGATCAATTAAAAGAGCCCTTTATTTTGGGCGATGAAACCATTGAGAGCAAACAAGAATATATCTTTCAATTAAAAAAATCTTGGATGGCCAAAGAAAATTATCCAGCCATTTTTATTTCTGCTGCTAAAAAAATTAACACAGACGAACTTAAGACCGCTATTATTAACGCAGTAGCGGAAATAAAGCTAAAAATCAAAGAATCAAAAACATAAAAATATGCCAGCAAATTGGGTGAAGTGGCATAAATATTTATTTTCGCAATTCAGGTTATATGAATCAAGCAAATAATAATATTGAATTAAGCGTTGTAATGCCTTGTTTAAATGAGGCAGAAACAATTGAAGTATGTATTCGTAAAGCTTTTGCTTGGATGCATGCCAACCAAGTAATTGGAGAAGTTGTAATTGGAGACAATGGCAGCACAGATGGATCTCAAAAGATGGCTACAGATTTGGGCGCTAGGGTAATAGATATTCCAAGGAAGGGATACGGAAGTGCCCTTATGGGGGCTATAGAATCAGCAAAAGGTAAATATGTAGTGATGGGAGATAGTGACGATAGCTATGATTTCTCTAATCTAACTCCTTTTATAACAGAGCTTAGGGCCGGTAAAGACCTAGTGATGGGTAACAGATTCAAAGGAGGTATTGCCCCCGGTGCTATGCCATTCTTACACAGATATCTTGGCAATCCGGTATTATCATTTATTGGCAGATTATTTTTTAATTGCCCAGTGAGTGATTTTCATTGCGGATTACGCGGATTTAGGCAAGATATTGTTAGCCATTTAGATTTAAAAACAACCGGTATGGAGTTTGCCAGTGAAATGGTGGTTAAAGCTACCATATTTA
Source organism: Bacteroidota bacterium (assembly GCA_947459415.1). Lineage (GTDB taxonomy): Bacteria > Bacteroidota > Bacteroidia > UKL13-3 > UKL13-3 > B1. The sequence goes on along the minus strand of CANHDN010000025.1, from coordinate 13,612 downwards.
AACTAAATATTGCTGAGGTACCTACAACTTTGAACAAAGACGGTAGAAGCAGACCACCTCACCTCCGCACTTGGCGAGATGGCTGGAGGCATTTGAGGTTTTTACTTATTTACAGTCCAAGGTGGCTGTTTTTATATCCCGGCATTTTTTTAATGCTGTTAGGGTTAATTATGAGCATTTTTATTGTACGTGGCCCCATAGAAATGCTTCCTCATGTAGTTTTTGATACCAATACCTTGCTCTATGCTGGCGCTTTTATTATTGTTGGGTATCAAGCGGTGAGTTTTGGAATTTTTACCAGAACATATGCAGTTCAGGCGGGCTTTTTACCACAAAATAATTCATTGGCAAAAATAGCCGATAGTATTTCGATGGAACTAGGAATTGTAATTGGATTACTCATCTTATTTGCTGGAGTTGGAGGAACTTTATATTCATTATCTTTATGGGAAGCCAAAAATTTTGGCCCCCTAGAATACTCTGAAATTTTAAGAAAGGTAATTCCAAGTGTGATAGCCATTATTGTTGGTTTACAAACCATACTCTCTAGCTTTTTCTTGAGTGTATTGCAGGTAAATAAAAAATAGTTGAACAGCATGAAAGCATTAGATAGATACTTACAAAACGCAAGAATTAAGCAAGCCCGCAGATTTGTTCATAAAAATGATACCGTTTTAGATATAGGAAGTGCAGACGGTGTAATGTTCGATAAATGGAAAGGATATATCTCCTGTGGAGTTGGTATTGACCCCACCTTAACGAGCAAAATATCCACAGATTATTACGTATTACATCCAGGATACTTTCCAGATGCTTGCATAGATGGAATGCAATTTAACGTAATAACCTTATTGGCCGTATTAGAGCACATTCCTAGCAATCAACAAAAATCATTTGCACAAGCTTGTTTTGATTTTCTGCAGCCGAAAGGAAGACTTATTATTACTGTGCCTTCACCTCAAGTTGACCAAATTTTGGAAGTATTATTAAAATTAAAACTCATTGAAGGGATGAGCCTAGAGGAGCACTATGGATATAAACCAGAACATACTGAACAAATATTTTCAGAGGCAAAATTAAAACTCATTCATCAAGAAAAATTTCAATTTGGATTAAATAATTTATTTGTGTTCGAAAAACCATAATAAAAACCACATTAGGATATGGAAAAACAAGTACTTTCAGAAAATAAAATCTCTATTCTGGCAGATGCAAGGGGAGTAGATATTGCTTATTGGACTAACATCCAAAATTTTCTGTCCAAAACCAAAGTTGACATTGAATTTATCTTTCTCGTTTCAGAATCTATTTCACAAAAAGAATTAGAAGATGGGATCCAAAAACAAAAGATAAAGTTCAAAGTACTTGAACCTAATCTAACAATCAATCAAAATTTTGCTGCTATGCAAAGTATGGCTGTTGGCAGTAATTGTGTTATTTTTTATGAGGCTCCAAAGAACTTTGCTAACCTGATCCAATTGGTTCAAACCTTTAAAAAGAATATAGTTACAGGTAAACTATATGTTGCAAGTGCTAATCAGAAAGGAAAAGGCAAAATTCCATTCTCAATAAAAGTAAGCAATAGCTTCATGCGATTAGTAACACCTGTTCAGTATAGTGATAATAATAGTCAAATTTTACTCGGAAAAACACATGACTTCTCCAATTGGCTCAACAACGAATTAACTACAGCTAATAATTTCCAACAGACTTTAAATTTAGCAAAAGGATACCATATTAAGACGGAAGAATTTGCCATATCTACTGAGGAAATAAAGCCCTTTTCAATACTAAGCATTCTAAAAAATGTATTTGCTTTACGTTTTCACTTTTTTATTAAAGATGCATGGTGGCACTTTAAACACAAAGATAATAGTTGGCAAAATGGGAACCATCCAATATACAGATTGGGTTTTTTTGTAGTCTTTTTGTTTAGTGTATTTACCATGCCTATTCTTAGTCAAGATTACGGCAGCACCTGGGATGAAAAGGCACACAATGAATATTCTCAATTAGCCTACAATTACCTGACAAGCTTTGGTTCGGATACGGCTGCATTAGCTGAAAGCACGAGTAGTGCAGATTACATTAGGCAAGCCTATCGCTTTTATGGTGAACAAATGAATACCATTGCAGCAATTACTTATAATTGGTTAGGAACAGGAATTTATGAAACAAGACATTTCATTAATTCCATATATGGACTATTAGGAATTATTTTTACAGCACTCTTGGCTTTTGAATTGGCCGGATGGCGTGCTGCCTTCCTAGCTATTTTATTTATGCAATTTAACCCTGGCTGGTTGGGTCATAGCATGAATAACCCAACAGATATTCCATTTGCAACAGGCTTTGCCTTTGCAGGTTATTTCATAGTAAAAGTTATGCGCAGCTTGCCAAAGCCAAAGTTTAGAGACTTATTTTGGCTTGCCTTTGGTATTGGCATTGGCATTGCTTCGCGAGTTGGTGCCTTTTTACTAGTTGCCTATTTAGGCTTATTTTTAGCGGTGTATGCCTTAGACAAAATGCGTAAGAAAGAGGCAAAATTTGGTGACTTATTTTTACCATTCCTCAAAATATTCTTACTTGTAGCGAGTATGGGATATCTATTTGGGATCAGTTTATGGCCATACGCATTAAATAACCCATTAAAACATCCTTTTCAAGCATACATTAAAGCATCAGAAAATGCTTTTTACACAAATAATGTGGAGTTGTTTGAAGGCCATCGCATGTATATGATTACTGATGCACCATGGTACTATGTATTCAAGTTCTTAGGCATTGGCAACCCTTTGTATTTAGTAATTGGTGTAATAGCCTCTGTATTGCTTGTTTTAGGAATCAGTAAAAAAATAGGTTTTGGAAACTGGGCCATCTTAATTTTTATGCTTTTTTTCCCAATTCTATATGCAGAATATAGTAATATTAATTATTACAACGGATGGCGTCATTACCTGTTTATATTGCCTTTTGCAGTAGTTTTAGCCGCCCTGAGCTTTGATTATTTATTGAGTCAAAAGAAGATTATATCGCTTATAGGTGCGCTCATTTTATCTGTACTTTTCATAAAACCATCCGCTTGGGTCATCCAAAATCATCCGAACCAATATGTTTATTTCAATGAAATGGTTGGAGGTTTAGCTGGGGCATACGGAAATTACGAAACAGATTATTACAGTAACTCCTGCAGAGAAGCAGCTGAATGGATTGCTAAACAACATCCAACAGATAGTTTAATAATTGGAATCAATAATGAGACTACAACAGCAGCCTATTGGGCGCATCAAATCAATCCACGCTTACAGTTTGTTTGGACAAGAGAAACGGAAGAACAAAAACAGAAATGGGATTATTTAATTTTGACTACCCGCACTTTCTCTAAGAATGAATTGCAGAATGGATCTTTTCCTCCAAAGGGAACCGTATACAAGGTAGAAGCTGATGGCATCCCTTTAGCAGCAGTTGTAAAAAGAGAAAATTATTTTATGCCATTGGGGTACAATTCTTTGGATAGATCACAATTTGATTCTTCGGTTTATTATTTTAGAAAAGCAGTAAACTATGCGCCAAAAGATGAAGAAGCTTGGCGCATGCTTGGTTTTTCTTTACTGAACACAAGTAACCTAGACAGTGCAGAAATTTCATTAAAGAAAGCCATAGACATTTACCCTGAGAACTTTACTGCCTATAGCAATTTAGGATTGGTTTACTTTAACAGAAAAGAATTTGGTAAGGCCACAGAAGCTTTTGGTAAAAGTACTAAATTCAAAGAAAATGTAACAGAGAGTTGGTATTACAGTGCCTTAGCTTACTTAAATTTGAATGATTATACAAATGCCATTAAGCAGTTAGAAATGGCAAAAAAACACAATGCTAGTATTCCAGAGGTATACTATTATTTAGCCAAAGCATATAACCTAACTGGGAACCTACAGAAAGCATCAGAGAATTATCAAATTGCTTTAAATATGAACCAAAATATGAGAGAAGCTTGGGGAGAATTAGCAGAAGTTTTTAGTAAACTTGGCCAAGCAGAATACGCTAAACAGTGCATGGATAAATACAGGGCGCTTGGTGGAAATTAAGCTTCCATTAATCATTTATTAACAAGGTTTTTAAACTTTGTCTACTTTTATTAAAAAGTTAAAGTGCCCAATTATCTAAGGATAAAGGCTGTAAAAATAACTTAATATGGCATTGTAATAGGTAATCCACCATTTTACATAAAAGGTAGGCTTAACAGGCCTGCCTTTTTCAACTTAGATTCGTACTTAATGATACTAATCAATAAATACGAACCTATTTTATCTGTAGATGACGCATTCTTGTATTGCGTGAATGAGCAAATAGAACTTGCCAAGATATTTGAATTCATTGACTTGCCAGATTCTATTCGTAGCATTGAGAAAATGAATAGTAAAATTTTAAGAAACTATTATGCCAATGCTTTAGATCAGAATCTACTTGATGTTAAAACCGTAAAATACTTAGTAAATAAAAATCTACGCGCTTCAAACATGGCAGAACGCGCAGTAGAGCAATATCAAAAAGCTGAAACATTTATTGATGAACAAATACACGAAAATTTAAGCATTTCATTATTATATCAGCTGCAAAAAATTCTCATCGAAGATTTATATCAAAATAAAAGTGAAGTGAATCTGTTCTCTGCCAACACATCTAAATTAAAGGAGAAGCTAGGCCTTGAAACAGAAATAGAATTAGAGAATTTATTTGATTTTCTGAATAATGATCAGGAATTTCATCCAATTGTTCAGAGTTGGATTCTTCATTTTAGAATGATGTCTCTACCACTATTTAGTGAGGCTAAATCTAAATTTGCTATTTTACTACAACTCTTCTGGCTCAAAAAGCATCATATGGATATGAGTGGCTTATTGTGTTTGCCACACGAAATGTACATCAATAAGCAAGCCTATGACCAAATAGTAATTAACGCGATCCAAGGCGACGAAAATAGCTTAAACGAGCAAATTAGTTTTGGCTTACAATTACAACAATCTCAGTTAGGCAGATTAAAGGAATTATTTAGAAACTACTTTAGAAAGCAGGTAGATTTTGATAAACTTAATCCGCGTCAGAAAAACATCATGAACTATGTGTTTGAACGCGGCTACAAACTAAAGGAAATAGACGAAAGTGTATTAAATAAGAGGCAAAAGCTAATTATGTATATTGTACAACACCGTGGTTTTATTTCTACCAAAGAACTGGTAAATGAATTTGATTGCAATAGGAAAACAATCCAACGCGATTTTCAATTATTGCTTGATTTAGGCCTAGTTAAGTCTATTGGTGCAGGTGCAGGATTACGCTACTGCATTAATTTACAAGAGAAAGGAAATCCGGCGCTTGAACAATACCAAGCCAGTTTTGTCCAACAAAACGCTATCCAGATTCAGGTAAACGAAGACGAATTATAATTCGTCTTCGTTATAAAAATAATCTTCGTTGGTTGGGTAATCTGGCCAAATTTCTTCGATGGTTTCAAATGGCTCGCCATCATCTTCCAATTCTTGTAAATTTTCAATCACCTCCAAAGGAGCTCCAGAACGAATTGCATAATCGATTAATTCATCTTTGGTAGCAGGCCATGGGGCATCATCCAAGTAAGAGGCTAATTCTAGTGTCCAATACATAAGGTTAATATTAATATTTACGCGAAATTATAAATTCTACCGACATCTCAACCATGTTTTTAATAAAGTTTAGATTAAATATTAAAGGCGCTCATTTTCAATTATTTGATTTAATGTAGCACGCATAATTTTCCCATTTTCATTGCTAGGAATGGGATTCAGGTAAATAAAACGCTGTGGCTTTGCATAGGATTGTCCAATTCCTTTCAAATAACTACTAATAGGTTGAAGGTATTGCGCTGCTTTCATTTCTGAACTCACTAACACTACTTGCTCTTGCCAAATAGGATGAGGAGCTTTAGCTATACAAAAAGAGAGTGTTGCAGGCAAGATAGATTCCTGAATGATTAAATTTTCAATAAACTCGGGATGTACCTTTACACCCCCAGTATTGATAACAAAATCTAACCTACCTTTCCACTCAAAATGTTTTTCATCTATCCAATGAGCCATATCATTGGTGATAATTTCTTGTTCATATAAATTTGTTCGAATACAAATTTGATGGTGCTCATTTAAGCTAATTTGATTTGGTTCAATAGCCCAATAACCAGGATCTACTCCTAGTTGCATGAGTGCCACGTGAGACAATGTTTCTGTCATACCAAATGTATGATATACCTTATTTTTGACCTGAATAAGTTGTTCCTTAAGTGTAGGCTGAATAGTTGTACCACCTAATAACACCTGATTGATCTTTTCAAAAACCGAAGTAAACTCAGATAAATTCTGTAATTGAATCGGAACAAATGAAGCAAGTGAATAGGAATGATTAGCTGATAGTAAACTTAAAATATCTCTATTGGGTTCAAACAGAGATATTTTACAATCCAATAGCAGGGCCCTAGCTAACATCATTGCACCTCCCACAAATTTAGGATCTAAACAATTTAAAATATGCTCTTTTTTATGCTGTAATTGTAAGGCCTTAATAGTGTTTTGAGCACTACTCATTAATTGAGATTTACTAAAAAAAAATTGTTTAGGTAAACCAGTAGTTCCACTGCTGGTAAAACAAAATATCTCATTTTGTTGCCAAGCATACAAAAAAGCTTGAACACGCAATAAATAGGGCGATGTAAAACTTGCGTGTATAAACTTTTCTAAGCCATACTCCTGCTCATTAAGAATGATTGAAAAAGCCATGTGTTATTAAAAAAAAACGCCACGCTATTTGCGTGGCGCTTTTTACCTTACTTAATCTTGAATCAACAACTTTCGAGTGATACTTTCTTTATTGCCAGTCAATCGAATAAAATATACCCCATTAGACAAACTTGGTAACTCAAATGAATGCTCCTGATACATTGGCTCAATTGCTTCATTCATGAATATAGCAAGTTCTTTACCTGTTATATCCAATAAAGTTATTTTTAACTGATCAGCAATTTTTGATTTAAAACCAACATGTATGTTTCCATTACTCACAGAAGGATTAGGGAAAACGGAAAATTGTGCAAAACCTTTATTTTCATTGATACCAGAAGCTATTTTTTCTTCAACTGCATATTCTGATTTACGCACCATGGTTCTATCATTTGCAAAGGCGCCATAAAAAATAACCCTACCAGAACCAGCGGCTGGAGCTACCCAAGTGAAAGTCCAAGTAGCTGGTGTAGCAGAAACAGCAGCAGTATGAGTGATATATTTAGAACCTACTAAGGCATTTCCAGCACCTGGCGTAAGTGTGCCCATTAAAGTTCCATCTTCTTTTTGAGGACTCACGCACAATCCTTTTCTTCCATTACCACTTAAACTTACCGTAATGGTATATGATTGACCTGGGGTATAGCCTTCGCTTGGAATATTACTACTAATTACATTGTTGATCGTAGATACAGACCCAAAATGACAACCAGAAGTAGAACATGTTTTACCTCCATCACCAGGAGAGCCTGTTCTGCCATCTGAAGGTGCACCTGTTGGGAATGAGTGAAGAGAACCCACACTAATGGCAAGGGTTAGAATAGAAACTAAAAGAAGTAAAATTTTTCTTTGCATGACAAATCAATTTAATAGTATAGACAATATTTATTTAAAAAGGTTGCAACTTGGTACTTGATTATTTTGATTTCAACCATGGTAATGGGTTTTGAAACACCTGTTGTTTCCATACCTCAAAATGTAATTTACTGGTATTATCCTCCTCATTAAAAGCTACTTCACCAATAATATCTTTTGGTTCCACCTGATCACCAATTTTTACATGAACAGATGCCAAACGAGCATATACCGTAAAATACTCCCCATGATTGATTAAAATTACTTTATCTAAACCTGGAATAGGAAAGATGCCTTTCACGGTACCTTTAAAAACAGGTCTTACAACAGAACCATGAGGTGTAGCAATATCAATTCCATTGTTAGTTAACACAACTCCTTTGAGTGTTGGGTGATCTCTCTTGCCAAAACCTTGGATTAAAACACCTGCAGAAGGCCAAGGTAATTTACCTTTGTTAGCTGCAAAATTTCCGCTCAATTTTAAATCTGCATCGCTCAAATAACTATTGCTGGAGGTAGGTTTTTTACCTGATGTAACATCTTTAGCACGTTTGCGTTCCTCAGCCTTTTTTGCAGAAGCAATTTCATCAGCAATTAATCTACTTAAAGATTGATTTAATGCGCGAGCTGCCTGCTCTTGTTGCGCAATTACTTGAGCCAAACTTTTTACCTTTTTTTGAACTTTACCTAATAGTACTGTTTGAACTTCTTTATCGGCTACTAACTCTTTCTTCTCAGATTCTTTTATTTTAACTAAGCCAAGCTTTTGTTGTTTTATCTCAATTAATTCTTGCAAGGCAAACACCATTTGCTGCTGTGTTTTAAGAATAATTTTAGCTTGTTGTTGCCTATAATTACCATAAGTATTTAAATATTTTAAGCGCTTAACCGCCTGATCAATACTCTTTGAATCAAAAATATACAAGAAAGCAGCATTCACACTTCTCTTCATGTAGGCAGCTCTTAAATAGGCCGCATAATCTTGCTTTAACTTTTCAATGTCACCTTTGAGTAATTCTACAATTTTTTGTTGATTGGTAATTTCAATACTTAATTCAAAAGCTTCTTGAGATACATGATCAATTAACTGCTCACGCACCATAATTTGACTACCTATTACCTCCAATTGTTTGACAGAGGATTGTTCAGCAACTCTGGCCTGTTGTAACTCTCTTTTATTTCTTTGTATTTGCTCCTGAAGTACCTTGCGTTTTGCCTCTAATTCTTTTCTTTTATTTGCGAAGTTTTGCCCACTTACCCATAAGCTGGTAAACAAAACTAACATGAAAAAGCTAGTATACTTGAACTTTATATGATTTTGGTATAACAAACTGTGGCTCCTTTTTAATACTGCCTGCGAAGTTGCTAATTACAAATTTACATTCTATTTTTTTTTCTCCCGAAATGTTAATTACTACGTTGTGTGGGTAGTTAATTCCGTCTACATTTTTAAAATTTGCAAAATCAACCTGCATTTGCTGTGATTTTGCCTGTTCAGATAATAATACACTTTGCAAAATAAATGCTTTATTGTACATAGTCTTTTGCTGGGTATTCCCCATATTCAATAATAAAATGAGTTGTTCTCCTAAAGAATCCAATAGGGTTTGATTCATTTCAGGATCATAAAAAGCATTAGCCCAAATCATATTTTGAAGCTCATTAAAACCAAGATTAGCCTGAGTAAATTTCTTCATAAACTGATAAGAAGCTGAAATGTATTTTCTATTAATTAAATCTAGGATTCTAATAGAATCTGGTTGTATCATTAGTCTTGCAACATTTACAAAACCAAGTGCCTTTGCATTTAAATAAATATATTGATCCTTTTTAGTACATACATCCATATTTAAACTCACAGATTGCTTTCCATCGAAATATTCAGCTTCTGCTAAAAATGAACAATCGCCAGGCCTTATTTTTGCGCCTATGATCCCCTTAAAAACTGCTGTTTTATAAGTCTCATCATTTTTAGCATTTATATCTGTAGGGTTATTTTTATTACCCCTTGGTTCTTGCCGTGTAATTGCCTTTTTACTTTTGCAGGCAAGTAAAAAAATACTGAGGCTAACAATTATAATTAAACCTATTTTTTTCATGGGTAAATCAGCTACTTCTTAATGAGGGATTTTGTTCTAATTTTCTCTGACAATTCTATGCTATCAAAACCAAGCAATCTGGCTTTTTCCCAATTCTTTAATGCAGCTTCTTTTTCGCCCAAACGATATAAAATATCACCCAAGTGATCGATAACTTCTGCATTATTGGGAGAGAGGTCCAATGATTTTTCTATGTACTTTTTAGCTTCTTCCAACTGATCCATTTGATATAGAATCCAACCATAGGTATCTAAATTGGAAGGATTATTTGGATCTAAAGATAAAGATTTTTTACTCATGTTGAGGGCCTTATCCATCTGAGTATTTCTCAAAGACAAAAAATAAGCATAATTATTTAATGATAATGCACTATTTGGCTCAATAGCTAATATGGCTTCAAAGGCAGAATCACTTACTTCATAATGCTTTGCGTAATGAGCAATATCTCCCAAATTACCTAGGCTCTGAATCAAACTCTCTTCATCAATTGCCAACAAAACTGCTGTGCGTGCAGATTCAAAAGCACTATCTAACCTATTTAACTGACGAGCGGCTATGCTATGAAATAGATACACATTTCCATGTTGAGGAAACACCTTCAACATTCTTTCACAATCTTCTAGTAAATATTGGTAATTTGAAAGTTGTTGATCACAAAATAAAACTTGCTCCCAAGGCAAAATACTATTATTGTTTAATGCTATCGATTTCAAGTATTCAATTCTCGCTTCTTCCAAATTTCTTGCTTGCATAGCCATATCTCCTTTCAATAAATAGGGCTCTGCTGCAGTTGGATTATAGGCAATAAATGTATCTATAAGTATGCTACATCTTTCCCTATGATTAATACCCAATATATCACCGGGAATTAACATGGCCATCACTTGCATTTTAACATTTGGTTCAATAACAGACTTCATAGCCAATAATAATTGAACGTAATAAGCCTCTAAATCATTTTTGCTTAAGTAATAATCTGCCAGTGATAAGGCTGCATAACCATTTCTGGGTTCGGCAGATTGAATTTTATGATAGATTTGCAAAGCATCTTTTTGTCTATTGGCATTCATGTATAAATCTGCCAACATTCCCAAATAATTTACTCTGTCTGGATAAGCATTACAAAGCTTTTCAATTTCTTTAATAGCCGCTTTGATGTTCTTTTGCTGAAGGTAAATATCTTCCTTTTTACGAATGATATCTTCTTGTATTCCTTTTTCTTTCTCTAATTTATTTAAAACTGCAATTGCCTTTTTAGCATCCTTTTTATTGTTATACAAATAGGATAATTCATATAAAAAATGAGCATCGCCAGTAGTTTTATATGCCAATTCACATGTCTTAATTGCCTCAGTGAGTTGCCCGCTTCCCTTATATAGTTCTACTAAAAACTTACTATACCAAGTATTATTAGGCTCTAAATTAAACGCGCGTTCTGCATACATGATAGCCTCTGAATGGCGCTTCTGTATGAGCAGAATATTGGCTAACTGATAAGAGGCATTGGCATTTTTAGAATCGATTAAAATAGCAGCTTTAAAACTCGTTTCAGCATCTTCATAGTTTTGAATCATTTTCTCCTTCATTCCCTCAAAAAAATGCCTGTCAAATTCTAAGCGTTTTTTTTCGTCTTGAAGATTTTTATCGGTTTGAGCCCAAACCAAATGGCTTATAGCAACTAAGCCTACAAATAAAATGATTCTCTTAACTAAATTCATTTAAGAAACTGTCGTGTAATCGCCTACACTTAAATCTTTAGCTTCACCTTCGTATTTTACATGACTACCAATCATCGCATTATCTATTACTGCATTTTTGATCATGCTATTGCTTTGAATCATACAATTACTGACTACAGAATTACTCACGTGGCAACCATCTGCTATAAAAGCATTCGGGCCTATAATGCTATGTTTAATGATCACATTTTTTCCAATTAAAGATGGCTGAATAATCAATGAATCTTCTGCTTTAACAGAATCGTCTACCATTTTTTCATTAGCAGCATGCATAAAATGAAGCATCCTTGAATTGGTATGAACCGTTGAGTTTTTATTGCCGCAATCTAGCCATTCTGTTACCTGTCCTGGCTCAAATTTAGTACCTTTCTGCTTCATGTTTTCTAATGCATTAGTTAATTGGTATTCTCCCTTTTCTCTAACGTCATTATCTAACAAATATTGCAATTCGCTGCGCAAATAAGCACCATCTTTAAAATAATAAATTCCAATAATGGCCAAATCTGAAACAAATATTTCAGGCTTTTCTATAAAATCTGTAATGATGTTATTGGCATCTACTTTTACTACTCCAAACGGACTAGGATCTGCGACTTTTTGAACCCAAATAATACCATCCTTTTCTCTATCTAAGGTAAAATCTGCTTTAAATAATGTGTCTGCAAATACTACCAACACATTGCCATCTAGGCTTTCTTTGGCACACATTATGGCATGAGCAGTGCCAAGTGGCTCTTCTTGATAATAAATACTGCCTTTTGCCCCCAATTTTTGAGCAACAGCTACTAATTCTTTTTCAACAGCTTCCCCAAAACTAGGACCGATAATAAAGGCAACTTCTTCAATACCAGTTCCACAAACTTTTGCCAAATCTTCAATAATTTTTTGAACAATTGGTTTGCCAGCAACCGGAATAAGGGGCTTAGGAACAGTGAGTGTATGCGGACGCATGCGCTTCCCCATACCTGCCATAGGAACAATAATTTTCATTTATTTAAAAGTTTAAAAGCCATTATGGCTCGTTATGAAATCCTCCGCAACCTAATACAATGAGAGAAATTTTCAAAATCCAATGATTCTAATGTATCGCTTTCTAAATAAGCTAAAAGAGATTATAGACCAGTACTCCCATAACCACCTGCGCCTCGCTCTGTGCTAGAAAGTTGTGTCGTTTCATTCCAAGAAACTTGGGCACAACTTGCAAATACCATTTGTGCAATACGCTCACCAGAATTAATGGTGAAAGATTCTGTACCTAGGTTAATAAGCAATACCTTAATTTCACCACGATAGTCTGCATCTATCGTGCCCGGACTATTTAACACACTTATTCCATGTTTTAGCGCCAATCCACTTCGGGGTCTAATTTGGGCTTCGTATCCAATTGGAATTTCGATGAATAAACCTGTAGAAACCAAGACCCGTTCAGATGATTTAAGCACAATTGGTTCGGGTAAGTAAGCACAAATATCCATACCAGCAGCATGTGCTGTTTGATAATTTGGTAAAGGATTATTAGATTGATTGATCACTGAAACTTGTATCATATTTTAAATATTTGAAAGCCAACTTTTCTTTCTTTTAAATACGCTATAAACACAAAAATGAGAAGTAAAAATATGCGAATTAAATTGCCTAAAAAAGTGTTTGGTTCAATCCAATTCAGAGAATATTCAACCAAGCTATATAAAATAAGTGCACTGATAACATATAAAAATGCACGATGCAAATTGTAGGGAATTGGGTAATATTTTTGACCCCATAAATAACCTAAAACCATCATCACAAAATAACAAATAAAGGTTGTCCAAGCACAAGCTAAATAACCAAATTTAGGAATAAAGACTATATTAAAAAGAATAGTGATAAATGCCCCAATTAATGAGATTTGAGCTCCCTTCTTTGTATTATCTGAGAGTTTATACCAAATGGAAATATTATAATAAATTCCTAAAAAAATGTTAGCAAACAATAAAATGGGAACCACATTCAAACCTTCATGAAACGAAGCCCCAATAAAAATTTTAAAATAATGTAAGAAAAACATGACCACAAGAAAAACAAATAGACAAATCCATATGAAATAATTCATCACAGTTGCATACAAATC
>CANHDN010000024.1 GCA_947459415.1 Bacteroidota bacterium | reverse complement strand
TTAGCAGCAGCTTTTTTAGGAGCAGCTTTCTTAGCAGCAGCTTTCTTAGGAGCAGCTTTCTTAGGAGCGGCTTTCTTAGCAGCAGCTTTCTTAGGAGCAGCTTTCTTAGCAGCTGCTTTCTTTGGAGCAGCTTTCTTAGCAGCAGCTTTCTTAGGAGCTACTTTCTTAGGAGCAGCTGCTTTCTTTGGAGCAGCTTTCTTGGTTTTTTTGGTTGTTGCCATGTTTATAAAAATTTGATTGATTACAGTAACAAATTTAAAAGTGTAATTAATATTTTCAAGTACTTGCTGTAAATCAATTCAAAATATTTAGCACCTATACATGTTGATAACTACAATCAAGCTTCTAGAACTATATATTTTACTAGTATCTTCAGCTTTCTTATCTATTAAACAAATGTGATTAAATACTTTCATTTATTCTTCATTCCTAATCAATCTATAAAAAATATACATCATTTTTATATCAAACATGAAATATTATGCATTGAATTTTTCATAAAAATGCAGCTAATTTTTTTGTTAGTATTTAAAAAGAAATATTTTTTTCTATCAACCAACAAACCTACCTTTAAACCATCGTTTTGAATATAGATATTTTATAAAAATGAAAGCAGAAATTATAAGCATTGGTGATGAATTATTATTAGGTCAAGTGATAGATACTAACTCGGCTTGGATCGGACAAGAATTGAATAAATTGGGAGTACATGTTCATTTTAAATCTACCATTGGAGATTCACGAGAAATTCTTTTAAAAACTTTACATGAAAGTAATGAACGCAGCGATATCATTGTGATGACAGGCGGACTTGGTCCAACCAAAGATGACCTTACTAAGCATATTTTATGTGAATTTTTTGAAACAAAATTAATACAAAATGAGGCGGTCTTAAAATGGGTTCAAAGTATATTTTCTAAAAGAAATTTACCTATGCTATCGAGTAATAATGAACAAGCAATGGTGCCTGAAAATTGTGAAGTATTATGGAATAGAAATGGTACTGCACCAGGGATGTATTTTTTAAAAAATAATAAGGCTTTTATTAGCATGCCTGGAGTTCCATTTGAAATGAAATGTATTTTTGAAGAAGAGGTAATTCCAAAACTTCAAAAACAATTTTTGTTTCCAAGCATCATTCATAAAACCATACTAACTGCTAGTATAGGTGAAAGTTTTTTAGCTAAGAAAATTGCTTCCATTGAAGATGCACTTCCTTCAAATATAAAATTAGCATACCTGCCAAGCGTTGGTGCAGTAAGGCTAAGACTAAGTGCCTATGGGAATGATACTAATAATTATTCAGAAGAACTTAATCAAATAATTACATCATTATACCATTGCATTGGCGAATATATTTACGGAGAAGAAGATGATACCTTACCACAAGTTATTGGTAAACTATTAAACCTAAATAAAAAGTCTTTAGCAACTGCTGAAAGTTGCACAGGAGGTTATTTAGCACATTTAATCACTTCTATACCGGGAAGCTCTGCTTATTATAAAGGAAGCATTCTTGCTTATGACAATGCCATAAAAGAAAATATACTACATGTAAATAAAGACCTATTAATAAATCATGGAGCAGTAAGTGAAGCCTGTGTAAAAGCTATGGCCATGCATTGTAAAGATATCATGCAAACAGATTATGCCATAGCTACAAGCGGTGTGGCAGGGCCAAGCGGAGGTAGCATAGAAAAACCTGTAGGGACAGTTTGGATAGCTATTGCAACTCCAACTCATTGCATTGCAAAAGTATTTAATATGGGTGATCATAGGGGACGAACAATTGAAAGAACTGCACTAATGGGTTTAGATATGTTGCGTAAAGAATTAATATCTACTAAATAGCTACCATGGATTTTGAATTAAGTTCGCAATTTATTCCAACAGGTGATCAGCCAGATGCCATTGCGTCACTCATTGATGGAATAAATAAAAATGAAAGATCTCAAGTATTATTAGGTGTTACCGGATCTGGTAAAACATTTACCATAGCCAATGTGATTGAGGCAGTAAAAAAACCAACACTTATCATGAGTCATAATAAAACTTTGGTGGCTCAGTTATATGGTGAGTTTAAACAGTTCTTTCCAAACAATGCCATAGAATACTATGTATCTTATTACGACTATTATCAACCAGAAGCCTTTATTCCTTCGAGTAATACATATATTGAAAAAGATTTATCCATCAATCAAGAAATTGAAAAATTAAGACTCAAAACTACCTCTTCTTTATTAAGTGGTAGAAGAGATATTATTGTGGTTGCTTCTGTTAGTTGTATCTATGGAGCAGGTAATCCTAAAGATTATGAAAACAGCATCATTCGTGTTTCTGTAAATGATAAAATCTCTCGAAACAAATTACTGTATGCCCTAGTTGATTCTTTATATAGTAGAACCACTGCAGATTTTAATCGCGGAAACTTTAGAGTTAAAGGAGACATCGTAGATGTATTTCCGGCTTATGCAGATATTGCCTATCGCATTTCTTTTTTTGGTGATGAGATCGAAGAATTGAGTATGATTGACCCAATATCTGGTAAAAAAATTGAACGTGTTGACCATTTAGCTATTTTTCCAGCCAACAACTTTGTAACGCCAAAAGACCAACTCCTAGAAGCAATTAGAGCCATACAAGATGACTTGGTAGAACAACTTGCCTACTTCAAATCTATTGGCAAACATCAAGAAGCAAAACGCTTAGAAGAACGAACTAATTTTGACCTGGAAATGATCAGAGAATTGGGATATTGCAGTGGCATAGAAAATTACAGTAGATACTTAGATAAGAGAAAACCAGGTGATAGACCCTTTTGTTTAATTGATTATTTTCCTGAAGACTTTTTACTCATTGTAGATGAAAGTCATGTAACGATGCCTCAAGTAAGAGCCATGTATGGTGGAGATAGAAGCAGAAAAGAAAACCTAGTTGAATATGGTTTTAGATTGCCATCTGCCATGGACAATAGGCCACTCAAATTTAATGAATTTGAAATGTTAATTCCTCAAACCATCTATGTTAGTGCAACACCGTCTGAATATGAAATAAGGGAGTCAGATGGAGTAGTAATTGAACAAATAATTCGGCCTACAGGTTTGCTAGATCCTGTTATTGAAGTAAGACCATGCTTAAATCAGGTAGATGATTTATTAGATGAAATTGATGAGCGCATAAAAATGGGTGACCGTATTTTGGTAACAACACTTACTAAAAGAATGGCAGAAGAATTAAGTAAATACATGGCCAAATTAAATATTAAAGCCAATTATATTCACAGTGAGGTAAAGACCATAGACCGTGTAGAAATTTTACGTGATTTACGATTAGGAAAATTTGATGTACTCATTGGTGTAAATTTATTAAGAGAAGGTTTAGACCTACCAGAGGTTAGTTTAGTTGCAATTATGGATGCAGATAAAGAAGGATTTTTGCGTAATGACAAATCTCTAACACAAACCATAGGAAGAGCCGCTAGAAATGAAAGAGGGAAAGTTATCATGTATGCAGATAAAACTACTGACAGCATGCAGAGAACAATAGATGAAAACCTACGCAAACGTGAAATTCAAATTGCCTATAATACCAAACATAACATTACCCCTACTACAGTTAAAAAGAGTATCGAAGAAATTATGCAACAAACCAGCGTAGCAGACTCACAAATTGTGCCTCCTGGTGTATATGTAGAAAATGATAAACTAGAAATTGCTGCAGATCCAATTCTTCATCAAATGAATATAGGGCAACTCTCTAAGACCATCGAAGAAACTAAAAAACGCATGAACAAAGCCGCCAAAGACTTAGACTTTTTGGAAGCTGCCAGACTAAGGGATGAGATGTTTGCTTTGCAACAAATATTAAACGAGAAAGAGAATGCCTAATTTAGGAATTGGCATTTAAATTTCCCTTCAGTAATCACAACTGTATTTAAACTTTCTTCTAGTTGTAAAGTGCCACTAAATGTTCCAGAAGCATACTGACCCATTGGTAGTATGATTTTATCAAATTTAATTCTTAATCCAGTTGTTGGAGAAGCAGGTGCAGATTTGCTTTTAAATACGAGTTCTGCTGGTGTTTTGTATTCTGCAAAATTCACAAAATCATTTTCATCTAATACATAACTTAGGCCATCAACCCATCCTGGCGCTTTATAGTTTAGCGTAAACAATAAATTAGGTAATTCTTTATCATTTTTCTGACCCACCAAATACAATTGTTTAATATTATTTGGATCGTCTTTAATTAAAGTCATGGCCTTAAAGTCTTGTTGAACCCCATTGGCTTTAAATGTAAAATAATAAGTAGGCGTGGTGCCTCCACCTCCGCCACCACCGGTTTGATTATTGTTATTATCACCGCTTGGATTGTTGTTACTTTTGCTACATGAGAATGTGAGCATCATGAAGACTCCTACTAAAACACTTAATATTCTTGTCATATTGTTATTAATCAAAACGATGTGCAGTTTTATTTAATTCCTCTGGTGATAAACTTTTAAAATAATCGTAAGTTATTTTCAATCCCTCTGCCCTATTAACTTTAGGCTCCCAACCTAAAATCTCCTTGGCTTTAGTAATATCTGGTTTTCTTTGTTTTGGATCGTCTTTTGGCAAAGGCTTGGAAACCAATTTTTGATTGGTGCCTGTTAATTTTATAATCTCTTCTCCAAATTCGCGAATGGTAATTTCATCCGGATTACCAATGTTTACCGGTTGGGCATAATCACTCATAAGCAACCTAAAAATACCTTCTACCAAATCACTTACATAACAAAAGCTACGGGTTTGACTGCCATCTCCAAACATGGTAAGATCTTCTCCTCTGAGCGCTTGACCAATAAATGCTGGCAATACCCTGCCATCATTCAGGCGCATGCGCGGTCCATAGGTATTAAAAATACGAACAATTCTGGTTTCCAATCCATGAAAGGTATGGTATGCCATAGTCATTGCTTCCTGAAATCTCTTTGCTTCATCATAAACACCTCTCGGACCAACCGGATTTACATTACCCCAATATTCTTCAGTTTGAGGATGTACCATTGGATCTCCGTACACCTCACTCGTAGAAGCAATAAGTACACGGGCATTTTTAACGCGAGCCAAACCCAAACAATTATGAATTCCTAATGATCCAACCTTTAAGGTTTGAATAGGTATTTTTAGATAATCAATTGGACTTGCAGGAGAAGCAAAATGTAGAATATAATCTAATTTGCCAGGAACATGAATAAACTTGCTTACATCATGATGATAAAACTCAAATTGCTCAAGCTTAAATAAATGTTCTATGTTTTTTAAGTCACCCGTAATCAGGTTATCCATACCCACCACATCATAACCTTCTGCAATAAATCTATCACAAAGATGCGAACCAAGAAAACCTGCTGCACCTGTAATTAAAACGCGTTTTCTGTTTGCCATTATTTATTCGTATTTACTCCAATACAATAATAAGTGAAACCATGCTCAGTCATTTCATCTAAATCATAAATGTTTCTGCCATCAAAAACATTTTTCTCTTTCATTAATTTTCCCATCACCTTAAAGTTTGGTGTTCTAAACTCAGGCCATTCGGTAACAATTAACAAGGCATCCGCATCTATCAGGGCATCATTAGGATCTTTGCAATATTCAATTTGCTCTCCTAAATCTTTTTTGGCCTCATGCATTGCCACCGGATCGTAGGCCTTTACACTTGCACCAGCATGTAATAACTTTTCTATAATCACCAAAGATGGTGCTTCGCGCATGTCGTCTGTTTTTGGCTTAAAAGATAAACCCCACATAGCAAAGGTTTTTCCTTTTAAATCTCCTTTAAAATGTGCAATAACCTTGTTAAACAAAACGCTCTTTTGATCTTCATTTACTTCTTCAACAGCTTGTAGAATTCGCATGGTATGACCATTTTCATTTGCTGTTCTAATGAGTGCTTTTACATCTTTAGGAAAACAAGATCCACCATATCCAATTCCAGGATAAATAAACCTATTTCCAATTCTTGGATCACTGCCAATGCCTTTGCGAACTAAGTTTACGTCTGCTCCCATAATCTCACATAAATTAGCTATATCATTCATAAAACTAATTTTTGTAGCAAGCATCGCATTTGCGGCATATTTTGTCATTTCAGCGCTAGGAACATCCATAAAAATAATTGGATGTCCGTTTAGTAAAAACGGCTTATATAACTTACGCATTACATCTTCTGCGCGCTTGGTTTCAACACCAACCACAATCCTATCTGGTTTCAAGAAATCTTCTATGGCAGCACCTTCCTTTAAAAACTCTGGGTTAGAAGCTACATCATATTCAATGTTTAATTTGCGACTATCTAGTTCTGCTTGAATGGCATTTTTAACTTTTAAAGCAGTTCCAACTGGAACGGTGCTTTTTGTAACTACTACGATATGATTGGTAATGTGCGAACCAATTTCTTTGGCCACACCAATAACATATTTTAAATCTGCAGACCCATCTTCTCCTGGAGGGGTTCCAACAGCTATAAACGCCACATCGGCTTCATTTAAATTTTCACCTAGGTTGGTAGAAAATTTTAATCGTCCTTTTTCTTGGTTGCGCAATACCATTTCTTCTAAGCCAGGCTCATATATTGGCATGATACCTTTTTTTAGATTATCAATTTTCTTGGTATCTACATCAATACAAACCACATCAATTCCCACTTCTGCAAAACATGTCCCAGTTACTAGGCCAACATAACCAGTTCCAATTACTACAATTTTCATTTACTTATTTTTTTTTGAATTCTGTTTCAGACGCAATAAAGTTTGTTTTAGAAAATATTACAATACTCCTAAAATATCTTGCAAAAGTAAAAAATCAAATTGAATTATATACATTGATTTATGTTATACTTCATTTTTTTTAGAATCTACTTATCTTTGACAACATGAGTATGCCAAAAAAACACCTATTCATATTTCTACTAGCCCTCATTAAGGTTGGTTTTGTATTTGCACAAACTCCTGATAAATATCTATTTAGTAATAAAATATTTAATCTTCAATTCTTGTACAATTATCACAAACCCGAAGGCAACTACGCCAAAACTTTCGGCAACTACAGTGGAATTGGCTTTGGAGGAATGTTAAAAACCAAGAATAATTGGATATTTAGCGGAGAAGGGAACTTTTTATTTGGCAGCGATATAAGAGCCACAAGCATTTTAGATCAATTGGTAACAAGTGGTGCCTATATATCATCGGCTAGCGGTAACCCCGGTAATTACATTGTAAATATGCGAGGATATTCTTTTTATTTGGAGGGAGGTAGGATTTTTGCTTGGAACAAAAAGAACATGAATTCTGGGATTTTAGTTAAAAGTGGAATTGGTTTTCTGCAGCATAAAATTGGATTTACCTTAAAAGAAAATAACATCCCACAGTTAGATGAAAATTATGCTAAAGGTTATGATAGGTTAAGCAATGGAATTTCCCTTAATCAATTTATAGGGTATAACCATCAAAGTATTAATAGGCTTATCAACTTTTATATTGGGGTAGCGTTCATGCAAGCTCAAACAGCCAATAGACGTGGCTTTAACTATGATGAAATGAAATTTGACAAGGCGAATAAAATTGATCAAAGTGTTTCTGTTCGCTTTGGATGGATGATTCCAATTTACCTAAACACCAAAGATGAAAATGAATTTCAATTCAGGTAATCATGATTAAACTACTTGGTTATATCTCCTATATATTTGGAACCCAAGCTTATTTCTTATTGGTAAAGTTCATAGCGCCCTATAACAAGCGAGCTAAATTGCTGATAGAAGCGCAACATAAAGCCTGGCAATTAATTGACAAGATACCTCATCAAGCCAGTGATTATACCATTTGGTTTCATGTTTCTTCTTTGGGAGAATTTGAGCAAGGCAAGCCCCTCATGATTGCTCTGAAGGAGGCCATGCCACAATGTAAAATTATTGTTAGTTTCTTTTCCCCTTCCGGATTTTTAGCAAAAGAAAAAGATTCAAGCGCAGATTACATCATATACTTACCTTTTGAATCTAAAAAAAATGCGCAAAGGTTTATTCAAACCATACAACCTAAATTAGCCATATGGGTAAAATACGACTTCTGGCATCAATATTTGTATGAACTAAACCAACAACACATTCCGGTGTTTTTGATTGCTGCCCAATTTAGAGCTAAGCAGGTGTTTTTTAAAAAATGGGCAGTATTTCAAAGAAGCACCTTGGCCATGTTTACTCATATCTTTTGTCAGAACCAAAGCTCTCAAAACTTATTGAACCAATTCAATATTACCCAGCACAGTTTGAGCGGAGACAACAGATATGACAGGGTAAAAGATTATGCAAGTAACCTAGAAGATATCCCTTATATAGAAGCTTTTAAAAATAATACAAGCACACTTATTTTAGGTAGTTCCTACAAAGAGGAAGAAAGTTTATTAGCTTATTCTCTATTTAAATTATCTGATCCCTTAAAAATAATTATTGCACCTCATTTTGTAGACGAAAAAAGACTTGCCGAAATAGAAGAAAATTTTCCTCATAAGACCATTCGCTACTCAAAAGTTTCGGATCAAACAAACTTCCAAGAGTATACTATTTTAATAATGGATAGTATTGGCTTCTTGGCTCGCTTATACAGATATGGCGATTTAGCTTTGGTTGGAGGCGGATTTTGGGAAAATGGATTACATAATAGCTTAGAACCATGCGCTTTTGGAATGCCAATTGCATTTGGACCAAAACTTAGGCGATTCCCAGAGGCGCAAGAATTGGTTGATTTGGGCGTAGCAAGTATTGTCTCTCATCAAAAAGAATTTAATGATTGGCTCTCTAAACATATCCTAGATGAACAGTTACGAAAAGAAAAGGCTTTCAAATGTAAACAATTTGTGAAGGAGCATGCAGGTGCAACACAACGTGTAATGGCTGTGCTTAGTAATTACCTGAGTTAATTTACTCTTTACCTTGCTGCTTTCTGCGCATACGCTCCAAATCTAAATACTCCTTTAAAGAATCAGTTTTATGATCCATCATTGGCCTTGGAATTGGTTGCTGAATAGATTCTCCCTGTTTAGTATTTGGAGCAGAAGTATTGCAGGAAAGAAGCAATAAAAAACTAATGACTAACCAAGCACCTAAACGAAAACTGAACACCTTCATCGCTTATTAAATTGATTATATATAAACCGGGTAATAAATCTTGGGTATCCACTTGCAATTGGTTCAAACCGGGTTTTGCAAAGGCCTTGGCAATAGTTTTTTGCATCCTGCCATCTAGGCTCATTATTTCAATTGCTAACAAGGTTTTCTTGGTCATTTCGAACTCAAAAGTAACTTGATCTGATGCTGGATTTGGATACATTTTTCCGGTTTGATCCAAGGCTTCGTTTTCCGTAAGTCTCAGGGTAGGATCACTATTAGTAAC
Source organism: Bacteroidota bacterium (assembly GCA_947459415.1). Taxonomy (GTDB): domain Bacteria; phylum Bacteroidota; class Bacteroidia; order UKL13-3; family UKL13-3; genus B1. Next base: position 15,575 of record CANHDN010000024.1, on the reverse strand, counting down.
TTTAGCTATCCAAGTTCTGTTTTGCCCAGAATTGGTTCCCCATGAACCGCTCAAATAGGTTACACCCAATTCATTATATTTCTTCTGAATTCCAGTGTAATCTCCCCAACGTTGAACACTGTCAAGAATTAAATTAATATTCCCTTCGCCCCGTTTAACAAAAACTGGTGCCGAAACATTAAAATTTCTATCTACATAAACCACTGAAGTACCTGGAAAATGCTTCTCAGAAACATGTGAAAATGTTATCATACTGCTATGATCGCCATTTTCTCCAGTTCCAACATAGGCTATACTAGGGTATGCAAAATCCAAGGTATCAGAACTAATAATCTCACCTTCTAATCTGGGTGTGTTTGTCCATATATCATGAATTCTACCAAAGTAAATGGATGGACTAAATGTGCTTGGATTAATTGAATTTCCCACATAATAAATTACTCCACCCTCATACATCGCACTAAGAACTCGGGCGTCATTGGTTTGCAACTTGTACTTGTTTGGCATGATGGCGTTAGGTTGCAAACCATAAGGCTGAGGATTCTTTAATACGCGCATTCCCAGAGTAGCTTTACCAGAGGCGATGGTATTATTGATGTAATGCACAAATATCGTATCATTACTCAAGTCTGCAGGTCTATGCGAGAGAAAATACATATCTGGCCCATGCAAGGTAGCACCTCCTTTTACCGGACAAATGCTCCAAACGGGTTTACCATTATATTTTATATCTGTATATACTTTCTGAACCAAACTATCACCGGCATATCCTTTAGCAGTCTCAATTTGCCAAATATATGACTCCATAAATCCTTCTTGCCAACTTGAATTATCTCTCAGGCGATTTACAGTGATAAATAGCTCTGTTTTACTTAAAGAAATAATAGGGTAATCGCTCCAGCTACTATCTCCAGTTATATTTCCTGGAATTTGATATAAATTCCAAGCTTTAGTTGGGTCATTTGTTTCAGAAAACCCAACAATAATTCTAGTATCTTTGCTGGTAGAGCCCTGCAAGTAAACCACAATAAATCTATCGGCAATGGGGTCATAAATAGCACGAGGATCATAGGTCCTATTTAAGGGCCCAAGCGCATTTCCAAATACAGATAAAGATCTTTGAATAAGTGCTCTACCTGTATCATTTAAAATGAGGATATTAGAATTTACACAGCTTATCATGAGGCCGTTGTTTCCTATTGCAAAGTCGTTATCATTGGGCGTACCGTTAGTTACGTTTGCATTAAAATTTCTGCCAACTAAAGGCAAAGAAGCTGTTCCTTTTTTATTTAGCGGAGCTTGGTTCAAATGACTCATTCTTTGCAGATCTATTTTCACCTTCGCTTGTTGTAACGAACTTAGCGGAGCAGGCAAAGCTCTCTTAAGCAAAATATGCGCCTCTGGCAAATTAGGTAACTCACTAAATATAATCTTAGCTCCCATTGGAGTAATCAAATTATTTTCACTGTATGTAAAACCAGTTTTATGTTGAGCAAGCACCAAGCCAGATAAGCCAATACATGAAAACAGAAATAATAAAGCACTTTTCATATCAGTATTTTTAAGAGTAATGTATGCCATTTAGAAAACCAAAAATAGACAAAAAAATCAGTGCAACAAATAAACTACCTTTTCCTTTCTAGGTATTATTCTACCAAATGCTTGAATCCATGGCATGTTTTGTTTTTCTAATAAATTTTCAAATTCATGCAATGCATCTTTGCTCACAGAAATAAGTAAGCCTCCGCTGGTTTGTGGATCATTTAATACTTGAAATGGCAACATGTCTGAAATACCATCTACTTTATTCTCCCATGCATTCCAATTTTTATAGGTATTATCCGGAATAATATTTTGTTGCAAATATTCATTCAAAAAATCGAAGCTAGGAATTTTATCCCAGTTCAATTCTGCAGAGAACTCACTCCCACACATCTCAATAAGATGTCCGAGTAAGCCAAAACCTGTAATATCTGTTAATGCATGTACACCACTAATCTGCGCTAAGTCAAGACCTAAATGATTGAGTTTACACATAGATTCGATGGCTAATGCTACATGGTCATCTTTGGCTACGCCTCGTTTAATTGCAGTGCCCATAATACCTGTACCCAGAGGTTTGCTTAAAAATAGATAATCACCTACTTGTGGTGTATTATTTCTCTTTAAAAATTCGGTTCGAACCGAACCCGTAACACTTAATCCAAAAAGCGGTTCTTTGCTGTCTATGCTATGGCCGCCTGCTAGCGGAATAGCAGCAAGTTTGCATATTTCACGCGCACCTTTTAAAACTTCTTTAGCCAAATCTATGGGCAAAACTTCTATGGGCCAACCCAAAAGCGCATTAGCAAACAAGGGCTTTCCTCCCATGGCATACACATCGCTAATGGCATTAGCAGCAGCAATTCTACCAAAATCATAGGCATTGTCTACAATAGGCATGAAAAAGTCTACGGTATTCAAAACCCCCAATCCATTCCCTAAATCCCAGACAGCAGCGTCGTCATTACTGTGGTTCCCCACTAATAACTCTTCATACGCTGTTTCACTTTTTTCTGAAATTATCTTCTCTAAATCTGCTGGAGCTATTTTACAGCCGCAACCTGCTTTAGAAGAATACTGGGTAAGTTTAAATTGAGATTGGCTTATCATATAAAATTGTAAATAAGTTAAAAAACAAACGGCCCCCATTTTTGATGGAGGCCGTTAATGATAGAAAAAATTATTGATTAATCTTCTTTAGAAGCCATTAATAAATCGTACTCTTCTTTTGAACCAACAACTAATTTTTCGTAATCACGAATACCAGTACCAGCCGGAATTAAATGTCCAACAATTACATTTTCTTTTAATCCCAACATACGGTCTACTTTACCAGATATGGCGGCTTCGTTCAATACTTTAGTAGTTTCTTGGAAGGATGCAGCACTCATAAAACTATGTGTACCCAAACTTGCTTTGGTAATACCCATAATAATCTGACTTACCGTTGCAGGTTGTGCATCTTTTACCTCTACTAATCGTAAATCCTTACGTTTTAATTGAGAATTCTCATCACGTAGTTTACGAATACTGATAATCTGGCCTGGTTTAACATTTGGAGAATCTCCAGCGTCTAAAACTACCTTTTTATCGAATATCCAATCATTGGCTTGTTTTAAATCCCAACGACTTACAAACTCACCTTCTAAGAAAGTTGTATCACCTGGATCAACCACCTCAATATGTTTCATCATTTGACGGATGATAACCTCTACGTGCTTGTCGTTGATTTTTACACCTTGTAAACGATAAACCTCCATGATACCATTTAGGATATAACGTTGAACAGCTAATGGACCTTCAATTCGCAGAATATCTTGTGGCGAAATAGAACCATCAGATAGAGACGAGCCCGCTTTCACGAAATCATTTTCTTGAACCAAAATGTGCTTAGACAATGGAACTAAGTATTTCTTTTGTTCGCCATCTTTAGAAGTAATCATAATTTCACGATTACCACGCTTAATGCCACCAAAAGTAACTACACCATCAATCTCAGTTACAATAGCTGGGTTTGAAGGATTTCTTGCTTCAAACAATTCTGTTACACGTGGCAAACCACCCGTGATATCGCGTGTTTTACCTAATACACGTGGAATCTTAACAAGAATTTGTCCGGCTTTAATTTTGTGTCCATTCTCTACAATAATATGTGCACCTACAGGCAAGTTGTATTCTTTAGAATTTTTATCTTTACCTTCAGATACAATAATCGATGGAATCTTAGTTTTATCTCTACTCTCAACGATTACCTTCTCTTTGTGACCAGTTTGCTCGTCTGATTCTTCTTTGTAGTTTACATTTTCAATAATGTTTTCAAAAGAAACTTTACCTGTAAACTCAGAGATAATTACGGCATTATATGGATCCCAAGTACAAATCGGTTCACCTTTTTCAACCAATTGACCATTTTTCACTTTAAGGTGAGCACCATAAGGAATATTGATCGTAATAATTGGATTTCGGGTTTTCTCATCTAAGATACGAATTTCACCCTGGCGACCTAAAACAACACTATCAACGGTACCTTCATCATTTTTCAATTCAGTGGTTCTGATTTCTTCAAATTCTAAAATACCACCAAACTTTGCAACTAATTGAGATTCAGAAGCAATATTAGAAGCTGTACCACCCACGTGGAATGTACGCAAGGTTAACTGAGTTCCTGGTTCACCAATTGATTGAGCTGCCACTACACCCACAGAATCACCTCTTTGAGATTTTCTACCCGTAGACATACTTCTACCATAACACTTGCTACAAATTCCATATCTGGTTTCGCAGGTTAATGCAGAGCGAATTTCTACTACTTCTATTGGAGAATCTTCAATGAGTTGAGCTTGTTCTTCAAAAATCTCTTCACCAGAACGAACAATCAGGTTTCCAGAAATTGGATCATAGATATCATGAACACTTGTTCTACCCAAAATACGCTCATATAAAGGCTCTACAACTTCTTCGTTATCTTTTAAAGCACTAATAGGAATTCCACGTAAAGTTCCACAATCATCTTCACTTACCACTACATCTTGGGCTACATCGTGCAACCTTCTGGTTAAGTAACCCGCATCCGCAGTTTTTAAAGCTGTATCAGCTAAACCTTTACGAGCACCATGCGTAGAAATAAAGTATTCAATTACTGAAAGTCCTTCTTTAAAGTTAGATAAAATTGGATTCTCGATAATCTCTCCGGTTCCACCACTTAAATTCTTTTGTGGTTTTGCCATTAATCCCCTCATACCACCCAACTGACGGATTTGTTCTTTAGAACCCCTTGCACCAGAATCTAACATCATATACACTGGGTTAAATCCTTGTTGGTCTTCTTTTAACTGTCTTAATAAAGTATCAGCTAAACGAGAGTTAATACGCGTCCAGATATCGATTACCTGATTATAACGTTCATTATTGGTAATAAAACCATTGTTATAATTATCCCAGATCTCATCTACTTCAGCTTGGGCTTGTTTAATAAATACTTCTTTTTCATCAGGAATATTTACATAAGACAAGTTAAATGACAATCCTCCGCGGAATGCATACTGGAATCCTAAATATTTAATATCATCTAAGAAATGGGCACAGTAATCTTGACCCACTTTCTTGTACATATTACCAATAATATCTCTTAGTGATTTCTTGGTTAATAGTTCATTGATGTATTCGTGAGCTGCAGGAACTACTTGGTTAAAGATAATTCTACCCATGGTAGTATCTATCACTTTTTGAACCAACTGACCATTTTCTAGGACCCTCACTTTACATTTAACCCATGCATGTAAATCTACTTTTCCTTCGTTGTAGGCAATAATAGCTTCTTCAGATGAATAGAATCTTAAGCCTTCTCCTTTAACAACATGCTCTGGAGTGCTCTTACGTCCTTTGGTAATGTAGTATAATCCCAACACCATGTCTTGCGAAGGAACCGTAATTGGAGCACCGTTTGCAGGATTTAAGATGTTATTAGGAGCAAGCATTAATAATTGAGCTTCTAATACAGCTGCGTTACCTAGTGGCACGTGAACAGCCATTTGGTCACCGTCAAAATCCGCATTAAAACCTGTACAAACCAATGGATGTAATTGAATGGCTTTACCTTCTACTAACTTTGGTTGAAAAGCTTGAATACCTAACCTATGGAGTGTTGGTGCGCGATTTAACAATACTGGATGACCTTTTAAAATATTTTCTAAAATATCCCAAATGATTGCTTCTTTACGATCTACTAACTTCTTAGCAGACTTTACAGTTTTTACAATTCCACGCTCTAATAATTTCCTAATTACAAACGGCTTAAATAACTCTGCAGCCATATTTTTAGGAATACCGCATTCGTGTAATTTTAGGTTCGGACCAACTACAATAACCGAACGACCAGAGTAGTCTACACGTTTACCTAATAAATTTTGACGGAAACGACCTTGTTTACCTTTAAGCATATCACTCAAAGATTTTAAGGGACGATTACCTTCTGTTTTAACAGCACTTACACGACGTGTATTATCAAATAATGAATCAACCGCTTCTTGTAACATACGCTTTTCATTACGTAAAATAACCTCTGGCGCTTTAATTTCCATTAAACGCTTTAAACGGTTGTTACGAATAATTACACGGCGATATAAATCATTTAAATCAGAGGTTGCAAAACGGCCACCTTCTAATGGCACAAGTGGACGTAACTCTGGTGGAATTACAGGAAGGATTTTAACTACCATCCATTCAGGACGATTATCGCCATGACGCTGAGAGTTACGGAATCCTTCTATTACTTTTAGACGTTTTAAAGCCTCGTTTTTACGTTGTTGAGAAGTTTCAGTACTTGCCTTAATACGTAAATCAAAACTTAATGCATCTAAATCTATGCGAGACAACATAAACCATAATGCCTCACCTCCCATTTTAGCGATAAACTTGTTAGGATCGTTATCATCTAAATGTTGATTATCCTTTGGTAAGGTATCTAAAATATCTAAATACTCTTCCTCAGATAACAAATCTAAATTAGCTACACCATCATTGGCTTTAATACCTGGTTGGCAAACCAAATATCTTTCATAGTAAACCACCATATCCAATTTCTTGGAAGGTAAGCCTAATAAGTAACCAATTTTATTTGGTAATGAGCGGAAATACCAAATGTGCGCAACAGGTACAACCAAGTTGATGTGACCCATGCGCTCGCGTCTAACTTTCTTTTCAGTAACCTCCACCCCGCAACGATCACACACAATACCTTTGTAGCGAATACGCTTGTATTTACCACAATGACATTCGTAATCTTTAATTGGGCCAAAGATTCTCTCGCAAAACAAACCACCCATTTCAGGCTTGAAAGAGCGGTAGTTAATAGTTTCAGGCTTGGTAACCTCGCCAAAAGATTTAGTTAAAATACTCTCAGGAGACGCTAAGCCAATACGAATTTTGGTAAAATTCGCTTTTATTTTTTGTTCTTTTTTCAAAGACATGTTTGCGTTGTTTTATTTTGTGATACCACATAGCAAGAAAAAATATTTTCTCTTGCTATGTGATGATTATTTTTACTCAAGTGTTAATTCTAATCCTAATCCGCGTAACTCATGCGCCAATACATTAAACGACTCTGGGATACCTGGTGTAGGTAAATTATCGCCTTTAACAATGGCTTCATAAGTTTTTGCACGACCAACGATATCATCAGATTTTAAGGTTAAGATTTCTTGCAAGATATTGGCAGCACCATATGCTTCCAATGCCCAAACCTCCATCTCACCAAAACGCTGACCACCAAACTGTGCTTTACCACCCAAAGGTTGTTGCGTAATTAATGAATATGGCCCGATTGAACGTGCATGCATCTTATCATCAACCATGTGTCCTAATTTAATCATGTATATGACACCCACGGTAACTGGCTGATCAAATTTGGCTCCACTTAAACCATCATTTAGGTAAGTTTTACCCCAATCTGGTATACCTGCTTTACGCGTGTATTCTAATACTTGATCATCTGATGCTCCATCAAAAATTGGAGTTGCAAATTTAACATCCAATTCTTTAGCAGCCCAGCCCAACACCGTTTCATAAATCTGACCCAAGTTCATACGTGAAGGTACACCTAATGGGTTCAACACGATATCTACCGGACGGCCATTGTCCATGAATGGAAGATCTTCCTCGCGCACGATGCGGGCAACAATACCCTTATTACCGTGTCTACCAGCCATCTTATCACCCACTTTCAATTTACGTTTTTGAGCAATATAAACTTTAGCCAATTTCAAAATACCAGTTGGTAATTCATCACCTACGCTAATTGCATATTCTTTTCTTCTATAATCAGCTAATTCTTGATTGTGACGATTTTTAAAATGAGTTAAAATAGAACGAATTAATTCATTCTTCTCTGAATCGCTAGTCCAATTATTAGCCATTACGTTTGAGTAGTCAATTTCATTCAAGTTCTTCATACTAAATTTAGAACCCTTAGCAATTAATTCCTCATTATACACATTGAATACCCCTGATGAAGTTTTTCCAGATAATACAGAGAATAATTTTTCAATCAAAATCTCCTTGATATCCTTTAAATTCTTCTCATGCTCTTCTTTCAACTTTGCTAACTTTAACTTATCGTCTTGCTTAGCAGTTTTTTCTTTCTTAGCACGGGCAAACAATTTCTTGTCTATAACTACCCCATTTGTAGAAGGAATGGCTTTCAATGAAGCATCTTTTACATCACCCGCTTTGTCTCCAAAAATGGCACGTAATAATTTTTCTTCAGGAGATGGCTCTGTTTCACCCTTAGGTGTAATTTTACCAATCAAAATATCACCTTCACCAACTTCACAACCCACACGAATTAATCCGTTCTCATCCAAATTCTTGGTAGCTTCTTCGCTTACATTTGGAATATCGTTGGTTAATTCTTCTTCTCCACGCTTGGTATCACGAACTTCCAATTCATACTCAGTAATGTGAATAGAAGTAAAGATATCTTCCTTAACAACTTTTTCAGAAATAACAATCGCATCCTCAAAGTTGAATCCTTGCCAAGGCATAAATGCCACTTGCAAGTTTCTACCTAGTGCCAATTCCCCACCTTCAGTTGCATATCCTTCGCACAATACAGTTCCTTTTTCAACTTTTTGTCCTTTACGAACGATAGGTTTTAAATTGATACAAGTATTTTGGTTTGTTCTACGGAATTTTATTAAAGAATAGGTTTTAGTATCGGTTCCAAAACTCACTAATTTATCTAAATCAGTTTGTTCATAACGAATACGTATCTCTCTTGCATCAACATACTCAACAACCCCTGTACCTTCTGCTACTAATAGGGTGCGAGAATCTTTAGCCACTCTTCCTTCTAAACCTGTTCCAACAACTGGTGCTTGTGGTCTCAATAATGGAACAGCTTGACGCTGCATGTTTGAACCCATCAAAGCACGGTTTGCATCATTATGTTCTAAGAATGGAATCAATGAGGCTGCAATAGATACAATCTGGTTTGGAGCAATATCCATAAATTCAAGCTTGTCAGACTCCACCATCGGGAAATCTCCTTCATAACGTGCTTTAATTTTATGATCTAAGAAATTACCAGCTGCATCGTAACGAGCGTTTGATTGAGCAATTACTTTTCCTTCTTCATCTTCTGCACTCAAATAAGTTACTGGTTCACCAGCCTTTACTTTTCCACCCTCTACCTTTAAGTAAGGAGTTTCTATAAAGCCCATACCATTAATTTTGGCATGCACACACAAGGATGAAATTAATCCAATATTCGGACCTTCAGGAGTTTCAATGGTACATAAACGTCCATAATGCGTATAGTGAACGTCACGAACCTCAAAACCAGCACGGTCTCTACTCAAACCACCAGGGCCAAGGGCAGACATTCTGCGCTTGTGTGTTATCTCAGCCAAAGGATTGGTTTGATCCATAAACTGTGATAATTGGTTCGTTCCAAAGAAAGAATTAATTACTGAAGACAAGGTCTTTGCATTAATTAAATCTGTTGGTGTGAAAACCTCATTATCACGAATATTCATACGCTCACGAATGGTACGCGCCATACGCGCTAAACCAACTCCAAATTGAGAGTACAATTGCTCACCAACTGTACGCACGCGACGGTTACTTAAGTGATCAATATCATCCACATCTGCTCTAGAATTTGATAATTCTATCAAATACTTGATAATAGAAACGATATCATCTTTACTTAAAACGCGGTTACTTAATGGTTCGTTCTTATTTAACTTACGATTAATTCTATAGCGACCTACATCACCTAAATCATAACGTTTTTCAGAGAAGAACAATTTTTCAATCACACCCCTAGCTGTTTCTTCATCTGGTGGATCAGCATTTCTTAACTGGCGATAGATATGTTCGTGTGCTTCCTTGCCACTATTTGCTGTATCTTTTTGTAAAGTATTTAAAATAATGGCAAAGTCATTATGACTTGATTCATTTTTATGAAGCAAAATAGATTTTACTTCTGCCTCAACAATTAATTCAATGTGATCATCTTCTAAGATGGTATCACGCTCAATGATTACCTCATTACGCTCAATAGATACCACCTCACCTGTATCCTCATCCACAAAATCTTCAATCCATGTTCTTAACACACGCGCAGCTAATTTGCGACCAAGAACCTTTTTTAAACCAGATTTGCTAACTTTTGCTTCCTCAGCAAGTTCAAATAAGTTTAAAATGTCTTTATCAGATTCAAAACCAATAGCACGCAATAATGTGGTTACAGGGAATTTCTTTTTACGATCAATGTAGGCATACATTACATTGTTTACATCCGTTGCAAACTCAATCCAGCTACCTTTGAAAGGAATAACGCGAGCAGAATACAACTTTGTACCATTTGTATGGTAGCTTTGACCAAAGAAAACACCTGGTGAACGATGCAATTGTGAAACGATGATACGCTCTGCACCATTGATAACAAAAGTTCCACGAGGAGTCATGTATGGGATAGTTCCCAAATACACATCTTGCACAATGGTTTTGAAATCTTCATGCTCAGGATCATTACATGATAGACGTAATTTTGCCTTTAAAGGCACTGAATAAGTTAATCCACGCTCAATACACTCATCAATAGAGTAACGCGGTGGATCAACAAAATAATCCAAAAATTCTAAAACGAAGATATTGCGTGTATCGGTGATAGGGAAATTCTCTAAAAACACCTTGTACAAACCTTCATTTGTTCTACTTTCAGAAGTAGTATCCAATTGGAAGAATTCTTTGAACGACTGTAATTGGACATCCAAAAAATCTGGATAGTCAATAACAGGATTAACTGAAGAGAAGGAAATTCTTCCTGCAGTTGTATTTATATTTTTGGCCAATGTTAAATAATATTAAATGGTTAACCAATCCTTGGATTTACATAAACAAAGATGTGACCCACGACATTTGTCGGGGTCACATTTTCAAAATCTATTGATTTCGAATTACTTAACTTCAATCTCAGCTCCTGCTTCAGTAAGCTTAGCTTTAAGATCTTCAGCAGTTGCTTTGTCAACGCCTTCTTTGATTGGCTTTGGAGCACCGTCTACCAATTCTTTAGCTTCTTTCAAACCTAAACCGGTAAGGTCTTTTACAATCTTAACCACGTTAAGTTTGTTTGCACCAGCAGCTTTCAAAATTACATCAAAAGATGTCTTTTCTGCCGCAGCCTCAGTAGCCGCACCAGCAGCAGGAGCTGCAACAGCTACAGCAGCAGCTGCAGGTTCGATACCATACTCATCTTTCAAAATTGTAGCTAACTCATTAACTTCTTTTACTGTTAAGTTAACTAATTGTTCTGCGAACGCTTTTAAATCTGCCATTTGTCTAAAATTTAATTGTTATTAATTGTTGTTTTTATTTTTGTCTTTTACTTATTCCGGACGTTCTGATAATGTTTTAACCACACCGGCGATGGTTTTACCACCTGATTGTAATGCACTGATAACATTTTGTGCAGGTGATTGTAATAAACCAATGATTTCTCCAATCAATTCGTTTTTCGATTTCAATGCCATTAAAGCATCTAACTGATTATCACCAATGAATACGTCAGTATCAATACAAGCACCTTTTAAAGCTGGAATTGAATCTTTTTTTCTGAATTCTTTGATGGCTTTAGCAGGTGCTTTCATGTCTTCACAAAACATAATTGCTGAATTTCCTTTTAAAGTATCAGTTAAAGCTCCAAAATCACGACCTGATTTTTCGAAAGCTTTCTTAATCAAAGTATTTTTAGCAACTTCTAAAGTAATATTGTTTTTAAACAACATTCTTCTTAGGTCACTCGTTTTTTGCGCATTTAAGCTAGCAATATCCGTGATATAAACATTCTTGTATTGGCTAAACTTTTCAACCAATGAATCAATTACTAATTCTTTTTCTTCCTTTTTCATACCCGAATACTATTAAATACCTGGAACAGATTTAGTATCAACCGTGATGCCCGGACTCATGGTGCTGCTCACATGGATACTCTTAAAATAAGTGCCTTTAGCACTAGATGGTTTCATTTTGGCAAGAGTTTGTATTAATTCTACTGCATTTTCATACAATTTCTCTGGAGCAAAAGTAGATTTACCAATAGAAGTATGAATATTACCTTCTTTATCTACTTTAAAATCAATCTTACCTGCTTTAATTTCTTTAACTGTTTTACCAACCTCTTGGGTTACAGTTCCACTCTTAGGATTTGGCATTAAATTGCGAGGACCTAATACTTTACCAAGTTTACCCAACTTAGCCATAACAGCAGGCATTGTAACTATAATATCAATATCTGTCCAACCTTGCTCAATTTTTTGAATGTACTCATCCAAACCTGCGTAATCAGCACCTGCAGCAATGGCCTCAGCCTCTTTATCTGCAGGAACTAAAGCCAACACTTTAATTGTTTTACCTGTTCCATGAGGTAATGCTACCGTACCACGAACCATTTGATTAGCTTTCTTAGGATCAACACCCAAACGGACATCTATATCCACAGAAGAATCAAATTTAGTATAGGAAATTTCCTTTACCAACTTAGAAGCTTCAGTCAAAGTATAGGCTTTATTGCCATCCACTTTTTTTAATGCTTCTTTTCTTTTCTTACTTATCCTTGTCATCTCTTAATTATTTTAATTGTTAAAAGGATTTTCACCAGTAACATTTAAACCCATACTACGGGCGCTACCAGCAACCATTTTCATTGCAGACTCCAATTTAAAACAATTCATGTCTACAATTTTATCTTCAGCAATCATTTTGATTTGATCCCAGCTCACGTTACCGTTTTTCTTACGGTTTGGTTCAGCTGAACCTTTAGCAATCTTTGCTGCCTCCAATAACTGTGCTGCTACTGGTGGGGTTTTGATGATAAAATCAAATGATTTATCACTGTAAACAGAGATTACAACTGGTAAAATCTTCCCTGCTTTATCTTGGGTTCTTGCATTAAATTGCTTGCAAAACTCCATGATATTTACACCCTTTGATCCTAATGCGGGACCGATTGGAGGAGCAGGATTAGCTGCGCCACCTTTTACCTGAAGTTTAATAAAACCTGTTAGTTCTTTTGCCATAACATCTAAATTTTTATCGGTTATACCGACCTTTTATTCTACAATTAACTTTCTTTTTCAACTTGTGAGAAATTGAGTTCTAATGGAGTTCTTCTTCCAAAGATTTTTACCATTACCTTCAATTTCTTTTTATCTTCACTTACCTCTTCAATGACACCACTAAATCCGGTAAATGGTCCATCTATTACTTTTACATTTTCACCAACAATGTATGGTTCTTCCATTGTTTCACCTTGCTCTGCAATTACATCCACATTACCAAGGATTCTACTCACTTCAGAAGGTCTCATCGCTGTTGGAGTTGCTTTGCCACCTAAAAATCCAACTACTCCGTTTACAGAAGTAATGATATGACCCACTTCTCCAGATATATCAGCATTGATTAAAATATAACCAGGCAAATATGCTTTTTCCTTACTGGTTTTTTTACCATTTTTAACTTGGTAAATTTTCTCAGTCGGAATTAAAATCTGAGGAACCTGCCCTTGAAGTCCAGCCCTCTCAAGCTCCACCTCTAGCTGCGCCTTTACCTTCTTCTCTTGTCCGGTAACCGCACGCACCACATACCATTTAAATTGTTCAGTTCCTTGTTCTGTCATGGTTCAATCTTAGCTTTGAAATAATTGATAAAATAATCCTAACGAAGTACTGCTCGCTAAGTCTATAACACCAATTAATAATGCGATGATCAATGAAGCAACCATCACTATGATGGTACTTTCTTGCAAGTCTTCCCAGCTAGGCCATGAAACCTTGTTCATCAACTCATCGTATGATAATTTGATATATTCTCTAAACTTGTTCATATTTTTATCTTAGCACGGGAACAAGGATTCGAACCCTGATCAGCGGTTTTGGAGACCGACATTCTACCATTGAACTATTCCCGTATAGACAGCAAATGTTGGTTAGTAACTAACCAACACCTGCTATCGTATGAAATCTTTATTATTCTAAAATTTCAGTAACCTGTCCAGCACCTACTGTTCTACCACCTTCACGGATAGCGAAACGTAAGTTCTTTTCCATTGCAATTGGTGCAATTAATTGAACAGTGATGGTTACGTTATCACCAGGCATTACCATTTCTACACCTTCAGCTAACTGACACTCACCAGTTACGTCTGTGGTACGGAAATAGAATTGTGGACGATATTTGTTAAAGAATGGAGTATGACGTCCACCTTCTTCTTTGCTTAATACGTAGATTTCAGCTTTGAATTTAGTGTGAGGTAATACAGAACCTGGCTTACAAATAACCATTCCACGACGGATTTGATTCTTGTCTACACCACGTAACAATAAACCTACGTTATCTCCAGCTTCACCTCTATCTAATATCTTACGGAACATCTCAACACCAGTTACAACAGAAGATAATTTTTCTGCACCTAAACCAATGATATCAACTTGCTCTGAAGAGTTAATTACACCACGCTCGATACGACCTGTAGCAACAGTTCCACGACCAGTGATTGAGAATACATCTTCGATTGGCATTAAGAAAGGTAATTCAGTTGCACGAGGCGGAACTGGAATGTATGAATCTACTGCATTCATTAATTCCATGATTTTTTCTACCCACTTAGCATCACCATTCAATCCACCTAAAGCAGATCCTTGGATAACTGGAATCTCATCTCCAGGGAATTCGTATTTGTTTAACAAATCACGGATTTCCATTTCAACGATTTCTAATAATTCTGGATCGTCTACCATGTCAACTTTGTTCATGAAAACAACGATTCTAGGTACACCTACCTGACGAGCTAATAAGATATGCTCGCGAGTTTGTGGCATAGGACCATCTGTAGAAGCTACCACTAAGATAGCACCATCCATTTGAGCCGCACCCGTTACCATGTTCTTAACATAATCCGCGTGACCTGGACAGTCTACGTGAGCATAGTGACGATTAGCTGTTGAATACTCAACGTGAGCTGTGTTAATAGTAATACCGCGTTCTTTTTCTTCAGGAGCTGAGTCGATTGAATCAAATGAACGAGCTTCTGACAAACCTGCATCAGCTAATACTTTAGTGATAGCGGCAGTCAAAGTAGTTTTTCCGTGGTCAACGTGACCGATTGTACCGATGTTAACGTGTGGTTTACTGCGGTCAAATTTTTCTTTAGCCATTTTGTTTTATATTTTAAGTTTTAGTTTTGTTTGAGCCGTTGAGCAGAATCGAACTGCCGACCTCTTCCTTACCAAGGAAGTGCTCTACCACTGAGCTACAAAGGCGAATTGCAAGCTATTTTTCAATAACCTGCAACCTGTTAAGTGATTAAATAAAAGAATGGAATCTGTTACTTGCTCACTAGAAATGAGCGAGAGACGAGGCTCGAACCCGCGACCTACAGCTTGGAAGGCTGTCGCTCTACCAACTGAGCTACTCTCGCTTTTATTTTTGACATAAACGCCCGTTTAATAATTTAAACGAATGTGGTGGGGAGA
>CANHDN010000023.1 GCA_947459415.1 Bacteroidota bacterium | reverse complement strand
TACAAAGTTGATTTCTAAAAAATTGGTGTCTCCATGCTGGTAGCTGCGCTGACTATGAACAAACAAGGATTTCTTCTCCATAAACAACCTAATCTGTCTAGCCCATAAACTATCTGTATTAGCATAGTAAGTATACTTATGAAACTTTAAAAAATCTACGCGCAATTGCTCAAAATTCTCTGAATAATAAACTTCATAGTCGTTTTTTGATAAATATGATTTGTCTTCTTTATCTTTTTTATTTCTATTCTGATCACTCACTTTTTGATATAATTGACTGTAGTAATTAGGCATCAAATAATTTGAATTCACAGAAAATTGTAAGGTAGAATCTACCTTATTTGTATATGGAAAACTATAGGTAAATTCTTGCAATTGAAAGGAATTAAAAAATCTATTATCAAAGCCATCTGTCGCAGAAACCGATGCCAATACGTAGTAATAGGAACCTCTAATGATTACTTTTATATTCAAATATTTTTTATTGTTAAGTTGAATCATGCCAGTAGCTGTTGGAAGCTGGCTTGTTAAAATCATACGTTTTTCAATTTTCTTATCAACTTTAAATTGTTCTGCGAATTTATCTATGATTCGGTAGAGCTCAAATTGATCCTCTTCAATATAATTAAAATCATGCAAGGAAGCCCTTCGCACAAAAAAGTAATCCTTCGTTTTACTATCATAGGCTTCTAACTCTGGATGTCCGTATAGAGAGCTTATTTTTGTATTATTTTTTATATCACAATAATCTGGAACCTCTACTTTAAAATCATTTTTAAAGCTTGTTTTAGCAATCCAAATATCAGTTGGCTTGCTTAAGGTAATGGCATTAAAAAACGTTTGTGAATTGTTTTTTACATACTCATCTTTTCCACCCATTTTAAAAATAAAAACCTTTAAAGGCGTAACAAAAATTTGATGACGTTGAAAATCTCCAGATTTAGTTTTATTAATAATATCTAAGCCTTTAAAACCATCTTTTGTAATCTCTAATTTACTGATAATTTTACCTGGTATGTTTTCAAACAGAAGGCTATCCATTTTAAGCAAGAAATTTTCCTGAATATCTCCTTTAAAATACGCATAAGTACTTATTTCATTTACAGAATAAAAGGTGCCATTAGTAAGTTCTGGTGAAAAAAATTCGCGCTGAAAAGTGGCAGATGGAGCCTCATAAATTTTATTGGGAATACGTAAAGAAAATAGCTCACTTTGAAAACTATTATTTAATGAAATAGCAGATTTCATAAGACTTAAGCGATCTTTCTCAGACTTAGATTTCTCGCTGATAGTTGGCAATATCGCACGCAATGTATATCCCTTCTGACGTAACAAATTGATTACACCATTTGAATTTGGCAAATGGGCTGCACCAATGCCAGCAAACAAACTGATATTTAATTGCATGAAAGAATCAATTTTATTGGCCATCACAAAATTTCTTTCATCAATCAAATATTTAAGACTATTAAAGGTTGAGCTTTCTCTATTGATAGAATCTAAAAAATCTAAATCTTGATTGCGATAGGCTTCTTGAATCAAATCGATTACTCTTTTTTCTTTGGTTAATTCAGTAAACCAGGAAGCCATTTCCTTAGTCTCCGTATCTGGTATTTTAGCTAAATTAGAAAAAACAACAGATTGGTTAAAGTCTTCTAAACTATATACTGGTTTATTATTTTTCCGGCCTATTTGATAAATAAATAAATCTAAAAAAGTTTCTTCTTCAAAATCTTTTCTAGCACTATTTTCCCTGTACAACATCCAATTAGTTAAATAATGATTAGAAGCCAGTTGATTCGCCCAATCTTTATTCTCTAGCACCTCTAACTTAAAAGACTCTTCATAAAACCCCTGATAGATTTGAGATAATACCTGATACTTCCCTAAATAATCATCTGCCCCTTCCGAATTAAAAATTTCATCCAGCCATATGATGGGATTAGATTCCAATGCAACAGCATCTGTTTGATGAAGTGCGGTAAAAAATTCTTCCCCTAAATGATAGGCTATTTTACCACTTACATGCATGGTGCCATACACATATGACTTTTTATTAGAGCCCTTCTTGCTTATTTCCCACAATAAACCCTTTTGTGCAGCTAATTTGGTAGTTAATAGTAAAAATAAAAAAAACAGACAAACAACTGGCAAATAATGTTTTTTCATAGAAAATAGGGGCTTTAATGGCTGAATAAAAAGTAGGTATTATAAAGACAAAACTAATAAATTATGAGTATTTATATAGATAAAACCATTCTGTTTACAATTATTTAGAAGCAAAAAAGGGGAATAAGCGCCTGGCTATTCCCCTTTTTTAAATACTAAAACTTTAGATTTCTAATGTTTTACAACTTTTTTATAGACTATTCCCTCCGGGCAATTAATTTTCAATAAATATACCCCAGATTGAATGCCTGTTAATGAAATTTCTTCTCCAATACCATTCCCATTCAAAACTAATTTTCCATCTAAAGTTAGCACCTCAAATTGAGCAGCACTTAGATCTAAACTGGTATTAATATTTACAAACTCTTTAGCTGGATTTGGAAATACCACTATTGATTCATTTAAAAACTGACTTTCTTTCAACCCAACCGATTTTTCTCTCACAACTTTTATATTAAATGAACTATTGGCGGTTAAAGAATCTGTTCCCTCATAGGCCCTTACAGTCCATTTTAATAAAATGCTATCTCCTTCAGCTACACCTGCAGATTCTGCTACTGCATCAATGGCTCCGCTTGTTAAACTTAACTTGGTATCCGTACCACTTAAATCGGCATTCAGTTTAACTACAGGTGTAGAAAAATTGCCAGCTGGTACATCTAAGAACCAAGTGTACTTTATTGCTGTGTTAGAGGCTTCCCAACTAATAACTATTGGATCAGCACTAGCCTTTTTAACCAATACCCTAGCATTATTCGATGGGTTGAGTAAATTGAAGCTAGTTAAGGTTTTATTTCTACCTAACGTTATGAAATAATCTTGATTTGCCTTCAAAGAATCCGATCCCTGATAAGTGTATACTGTCCATTTTAAAAGTACCGAATCACCTTTATTTAATCCCAATGAAGCTAAGATAGCATCTACATTTCCTGATATTAAAGTTAAAACAGTATCCACTCCATTATTATCTGTATTTAATGTTAACAAAGGATTATTTAAACTACCAGCGGCTAAAGAAGCTTTCCACTTATACTTGGCTGTTGGTAATTTGGCCGAACCAAATGTAATTTGAATTGGAGTTGTGCTACCAGCTGTTACAAACACGCTTGCATTATTGGCTGGTGTTAATAAATTAAATGGCTTTAAAGATGGTGGAGTGAAAATTGCATCCGGTCTTGTATTTAATAATTGAATTCTTCTATCGCCAAATAAGCTTGTATCTCTTACAGCGTAAGCTGTTTGTGAAGTAGCATGACGCGCTTGCAAATACTCTGCAAATGCATCTTGCTCGCTTCCAATGGCAGAGAAAGTAGCAGTACCTGCTGCTTTAATAGCAGTATCTAAATCTACCCGATTAAAGGTATTAGATGGAAATGGATACCCATCCCCACCAATTGGTGAACCAGAACCAGATGGATTGGCCAAGAAATTTAAGGTAACCAATTTAAATACCCTATTAGTATCACCAACCAGAACACCATTTCTAACTAGGGTATCAACTCTGTTTCCATTAGCATCAATGGTAACCAAAGAACGAATTTTAGATCCAACACTCAAAGTAGTATCATAACTAAAAGCAAGTCCGCCGATTTGAGGAAATTGTCCTGGTGTTGCACCTGGTCGGGTGGCAGAAATACCATGTTCAATTAACCTTTTTACACCTGCTGCATTGGCACTCACGATAACTAATCTATTATTAAAACGTAATGAGTTTTCTACATCTAATTGTGAGATATCTCCCGCCATTTTACCCGCACCTGCATTTGCCTGATTAGGCTCTAGGGTAACATTATTGCCAACTGCATTAACAAATCCAATGGCAGATCTAATTCCGCCCCCGTTTTTAATAGAGATTTTTACAGCAGGATCATATTGTTGCGCATACCACAAATTAGCATCAGAAGATACATTACCTAAATTGGTTTCTTCGGTTCGAACCAAGTTACGACGACCCTCTAAAAACACTTTTGATTTACCCAACACATTACCATCTTTGGAATTTATTACACTGGCAATAGCATTTGTAATTAACCTAACTTGTTGCCCTTTAGAGCCTGCTGTAAAGCCTGCTGCATACGAACCATATAATTGAGTTACCATGGCAGAATCTGCTGCGTAAACACCATTAATACTAGGGTCTAATGAAGATAAAATAATCTTGCCATTCACATCAAAATCTAGTACTAACCTATTTACATATTTCCACTCAGCAGTAGAGTTTACTAATAATAATGGTTCATTATCAAAGTTATTTAATAACATCGGGTAAGTACCATAAACAGTTTGTCCGCCGCGTAACCTATCTGTATTATCTGCCAACAATTCATGATTACCACCAGCTATGATAATATCTACACCTTTTAATAAAGGAGCTAAACTCATCTCTAAATTTATCTGCTGTAAATGAGATAAAACAATAATCTTATTGATACCTTCTTTGATTCTCAACGAGTCAATAAAAGGTTGCATAATGGCCGCCAAGGCAGGCATATTATTCACAGTAGGCCCAATTATACTGGTAGCTCCAGGTGAACTAATTTGAGCTAAAATCTGAGTGGTAATACCTACAATACCAATTTTTTGTCCGTTACGCTCAATAACAACCGATGGAGCAATCCCTCTTTTTTGGCTGTTAGCAGTAATATTAGCAGCTGTTTTGAAAGCCGTATCTCTTAAAATTTGGTTGGTAAATAGGTAGCTTAAGTTTAGGTCTTGCGAATAATTTAAATTACAACTTACAAATGGAAACTGAGCACCAATCCATCTTTTATCTGCGCCATTACTTCTAATATCTACACCTATTTGTCCGTTTAGCTCTGAGGTACCTAAGTCAAATTCGTGATTACCCATAGCAGAAGCATGATAACCCATTATGTTCATAATGGCAATGTCTGCCCTACCAATGGCTGGGCGCAACTGATTACCATTACCAGCATAATAAGAAGCAGCAGTAGTTCTTAAAGGAGTTTGCAAAGATGGGTCTTCTCCTGATGAAAGGAATGGACCTGGCAGTACATTATCTCCAGATGAAAGCAATACTGTATTCGGGTATTCATCTTCTAACTTATCTACAATAGCAGCAAAGTTTGGTGCATCCTGAGTAGCACTCACACTGCTCTCCATATCCGAAGAATGTAATACTTGTAACTGAAAATCGCTGCGACTGTTTATTTCAAATAATACAACTGTACCACTGGTTTCGTATGATACAACCAACATAGGTTTGCCGCTTGGGCTTTGATTAGCTGGTATAAATACAATGCCTTCTGGAGCCAAATCTCCACCAGCGTTAAGACCAGGTGTTTGAGTAAATACACGTGTATTTAAATACTGTACAAAATATGGATTAGCCGGATTTGTAATATTATAAATCATTACACCGCCTATTCGCTCCAAACCGATGAAGGCATAGGTAGAATCTAGAATTTTACCTACAGTTATGGCTTCAGGCTCTGGACCTTTATCATCGCTTCTGTTCTTTAATGTGTTATTGGTACTGCTTGCATTAAAATTTGTAGGGAACAAAGTTTTAGTTAATTGCTCAAACTCATCTTTGCTATCCCAAACCAACTGACCTGTACTTCCATTCCAAATAGAAAATGACCTCGCACCAAAACAAAAAATACTATCAAACAATCCATCATTATTAAAGTCTCCATATTTATTAGATACATTTAACCTACCCATCACTGTGTTTGCCTTTAAAGCAGCTACAGCCGCTGCACCACCAAATTTATTGGTATCTACTAAATAGGTAGTTGATCCAAATCTAACATCTTCCACATTTGCTGCACCCCAATCTGCACGGGCATCTCCTTCATTAGCAGTTACCAAAAAGGTATTTGAACCCGCTTTATAAGAAGCAATGGCATCTGGCTGGTACATTCCATAAACCGGACGAGTGGTAATATTTACCACACCACCTTGGTCTGATGCATCTAATCCATTTCCGGGTAAATTATGGTTCTTAAATCCTAATGGTATCAAACGTGTAAAGGTAGCCGTAGCAACATTTAATTCCGCCAAACAATTGTTTTCCTGACAAGTAACCCATGCTGTATTTCCATCATCTGAAACAGCTATATACTCTGGCTCTAAATCTTCTGCCACGGTTGAATTACGTAAAAAAACGCCACCCGATTGAATTCTACCTGTAATCTTTATTCTATAATCGTTAGTACCCGTATTAAATTGAGTAAATCCAGCGCGTAGAACCTGCGATTGGTTCAACCCGGCAATACCACCCGATATATCTATAATAGAAACAGAACCTTCGGGGTCTATGGTATAACCATCATTAGGTTCACCTTCGTTGGCAACAAGTATTTTCTTACCATCAGGTGTAAAGGTTAACATATCTGGGTTAGGACCCACATCTACTTGGTTTAAGTAATTACCATTAACATCTAAAAATACTACTTTACCATTTTCTGTTTTACCCAAAGAATCAATAACTGTGATTGCTACAATTCCGTTTTTTACAGCCACAGAAGTTAGGTCTATGCCGTATGGTTTTATGCTAATAGAACTTATTAAAATCGGATTTGAAGCATTGCTTACATTCACAATTTTAATGCTGGTGTCTGGACCATTGGTAATAAATAAGCGTTTGCTTCCTGCATCATAAGCAGTAATTTCTGCAGCGGCTTTATCGTAAAATCCTGTAGAGAATCTGCCAGCAAATTGCATATTAATTTGAGCATGCAAAAAACCTGCGAAGCATAATGCTAGAGCCAGCATTAGCGTTTTCTTCTTTAGTAAACTATTCATATTGTTTTGGTAAAATGGTTAGCTGGTGCAAGTTGAACATGCAATGCTAACAAATGGTAAACCTTACATTACCAAAACAACACTAGTTTGTAAAGAATAGGTTAAGAAGACCTACTTTACATAGAAAGGAAAATTACCGTAAGCAATTTGGTTTTTGCTATCTGTTATGTATACAAATAATCGATAAGCACCGCTTTGAGTAGGAGCTTTAAAACTAAAAGTATCTCCGTTTTTACTTACATTTATAAGCAGGGCATCTGGCTTGCGCTCAGCGTCTCCTCCGGCTAGGGTAAATTCACTCTCTGGCATTAGCTCCCATTTGTATTGCAAAGTTTCTTTTGATACATGTTCTACATCCAGTAAAACCGATACCTGGGCGCGTTTATTCAAGGTAACACTTGCCAAAGCCGATAGGCCATTTAGCGTATATTGTTTAATTTTTGGAGCAGCTAATTCTGGTATTTTACTGCTCCATTCTTGTTGTAAAACCTGCACACATTCACCATATTTATTATCAACAAAAACCCCATACCAAGTGGGTGTAGTTTCTTGTTTTTGACCCCATAAAAAAACATAAGACCCCATGCACAAATTGCTATCAGACAAAATATTTTCACGGTATCTATTTTGATAGGTAAGCGCTTTCTCAGAAGAAGTTTGCTCAATGGGTGCTGCCCAAGTGGTTTTTGGAACTTCCCAATGTCCATTAGGACCCCACTCTGTCACTAAATATGGTTTTTGCCAACCATACAACCTAATTTTTTGCGCCAAAGCAGGTAAGTCGCCGTATGTGTTTACCCCTAAAATATCTATGTCTTTACACTTTTCTTTAATTAAAGAAACCTCTGGTGCATCAATACCTGCAGTGACCACACAAGTTGGATGATTTTTATCCTCTTCATGAATCATAGCCGCAATATTTTGAACGGCATCCCAAACAGCAAAATCTGTATAAAACAAATCTACTTCATTACCTACACCCCATAACAATAAAGCTGGATGGTCTTTGTAGCGCTTTACAATGCTTCTAAATTGATTTAATTGATCTTCACAGGCCCATTTATCACTGTAATCAAAGCCATGCCTTTCAGGTGGCATCCATAAGCCAAGCATAACCGTTAAACCTCGCTTTTGTGCCTCATCTAATACCTCCTTCGCATTTTCTGCACCCCACAACCTAATAGAATTAGCACCGCTAGCCTTTGCTATATCCATAAAAACGTGTCCACCTACACCCTTTACATAATAAGGCAAATTATTCCTAAGCAACGTGAAATTACCTGAAGCATTTGACTGCACAGAAACACTCACTGGCTGAGCCAAAACAACACTGTGAATGCAAAAAAAGAAGACACAAATTTGTAAGAGCTTATTCATAAACCTACAAAATTTTAACTAATTTAATGCGACATTGTTTCATACCATTGCCAACTTGTAACCAATATACGCCTGTTGTCATATTGGGTAACTGATTGTTTAAATCAGGCAAACTGCTTGCTGTTGTCACTAATTTTCCATGCATATCATACAACTCAAAAGTAGTTGCCTCAAAAGGTAAATCAAGTTGCAATTGATCTGTTATCGGGTTTGGATACACATGTATCCCTGAGTTATTGGCCTCTATTTCCTCCGTAGCACTTTGCAGCTCTTTACAAGGCCTTTCCTCTAATGAAAAATCATCAAAGAAATATACATCATTTGTACTTGTATTAGGCGCAAGTAGAATCACTAATTGATCTATGCTGCCATCCAAGGTATTTGGGTCGGGCCTTAAGATTAATTTAAAGGTAAGTTCTTCCCAAGCCCTGGTTCTGGTGGTTTTTGCCTGCAACACACAGCGCCTGCCTATCGGATAATCTTGCCCTGCACGTGCTCTGTTTTCAAAATTGATGTTTATTTCTGTACCTACTGGAGCGGTGGTATACAGCTTCATTTTTAATAGCAAATTACCCCCTTCAAATTCAGTTGCATTTTTGATAGACATTGCCTTTAACACCATGGCATCATAGGAAACAGCCGAATTTCTGTAATACCTATTTACACTATTACTACTATTGATAGAATCTTTAGCAGGATTGGTAATTCCGCCTGCAAATGTACCAGTGCTTCCTACCCAGTAGATGCTCCTTCTGTTCTCTAAATTATCTATAACACCTTCACAGGTGTCTGGTAAAGCGCGAACCCATTTAGCTATCTTCTTAGATTTTCCTTGATGGGTGATGGTAACAAAAATGGAATCGCTTCTCAATCCCCAATCTACTTTAGCACGCGCTAAATTTGCGCCATTTCTGATGATGGCACCAGCAGGAACTTCCCACAGATAGCTGGCCCCAGGCAATTCTTGTGTATAGAAAATTTGATTGGTGTCTTTGCGTAAAATAGCATCCGGACCACTCACAAAAATTTGTGATAGGTTCTGATATACCCGAATATAATCAACCTGAAAACTTGCTGTATCTGGAGTAGAAGCATCCGGATACCCTAAAAAATTTCCCCCAACTGCTAAGTTCATAATTACATGAAAATTTCTATCAAAGGGCCACCAAAATGGATTAGTATTTACGCGCGTTTTGGTGCTGTATAAAATATCATCTACATACCATTCAATAGCATTTTCATTCCATTGTAATGTATACACATGAAAATCACTTGCAAAGCTTCCACTACTTAAAGTATAGGTATTACCCGTGTACCTATTATTGGGAACATAGGCTCCATAATGAATGGTGCCATGCGTAGTTTGCGGTTCTTGTCCTTTACCTTCCAATAAATCTATTTCTCCGCTTAAAGGCCAAATTCCATAATGATTCTCGGAAGGCAAAAACCAAACAGCTGGCCAATATCCCCTACCAACAGGAACTCGAGCACGCACCTCAATTTTACCAGAGGCAAAATCAACTTTATTCAAGGTTCTAATGCGAGCAGAGGTATAAGTATTTGAGCCCACAGTTTCTTTTTTAGCTGCAATATTTAAAATACCATTTTGAACCCTCACATTTTCTTGCTTGTAAAATTGTAACTCATTATTACCCCAACCACATAAATTAGGGCATCCATTTCCAATTTGATAACTCCAGAAATTGGTATCCAAACTATTTCCATTAAACTCATCACTCCAGCGCAAAAACTCTTGAGCTTGCAAAAAAATTGGGTTTAAACCAAGGAGTAAAAAAATATATTTTTTTAAGGATTTCATTTGTTTGTAATAGTAATGTTTTGTACCAAAGTATCTACAGAAAGCTTAAAGTCGCCTGGCTCTACTAGCCATTTATTAGCCAAACCTACAAAAGCCAAGCTTTGAACTGGAATTTGTAAAGTAATATTTTTACGCTCACCTGGCTTCAAGTGAATTTTTTTAAATGCCCGTAATTTTTTTAGAGAAGGGGTAATACTTGCCACCTCATCCTTACTGTAAAATAATGCAGTATGTGAACCCTCCATCTTACCTGTATTACTTATGCTAACATGCATGGTAATGGTATCTGTAAACTTATAATTTTCTTGATTACAAGTAAAATTACTATAGGTAAAATTTGTATAACTAAGACCTGAACCAAAAGAAAATAAAGGATCAAAACCCAATGGTTTAAAATCTTTATTTAATACCTCAGTATATTTACAATCGTAACTTAGATGAAAGCCAGCGTATCTTGGATAAGTAAAAGGTAATTTGCCCGACGGATTTTCAGTGCCTATAAGCACCTTAGCAATGGCAGTTCCACCTGCATCTCCAGGTAATCCAGCAAAAATGATAGCATCGCAATAGGGCTCTGTTTTAGAAAAGGTTCTAGGTCTACCTTGAAGTAAAACTAGCACCACTTTTTTACCCGCTTGCTTGTAAATCTTTATCAGATGTTGTTGTGCCTCGGGCAATTCTAAATCCATAATATCACCTGGCTTTTCAGTATAGGTATCTTCACCTAAAAACAAAACAACTGTACTCACATTTTTTGCTGCTAATAATAATTGTTCATCTGGCAAACATTGTTCATAAGTATTACCTGGTAAGTAAACTACCTTATCTTTACCTTTCAGCCTATTTAAAGCCTCCAAACAAGTTGGCACTTCAGAATTATAGGTAGTATCTCTACCCTGCCAAGTATGGGTCCAACCACCGTTTAAGGCATTAATATAATCAGCATTTGGACCTGTAACCAAGATTTTATCTTCCACAGCAATGGGTAGCGCATTGTTGCTATTCTTTAATAAAACTAAGCTCTGTGTTGCCAGAGTTAATGCAAGATCTTTACTTTGCTTCGAACCTATTGAGTCATATTGATCGCTAAAACTAGGTATTTGTTCAAATAAACCTAGTTTAAATTTAAGTGTTAATATGCGCAATACAGATTCATTGATACGTGACATGGGTATTAATCCTTCTTTCACATTTTCTATTAAGTAATGAGTAAACAGTGTATCTAAAGGCACCATAGCCATATCAATTCCAGCGTTTATAGCAATCGCTACAGCTTCTTTGTAAGTGGCTGCCACTTTATGGCGCTCGTATAGGTTTTTTACATCTTCCCAGTCTGTAACAGTTATACCTTCAAACTTCAGCTCATCACGCAAAATAGTTTGTAAGAAAAACTTACTGGCATGCACCGGTTCACCATTTACTTCACCTGAGTTTACCATGATGCTCTGCGCTCCCGCTTCAATTGCTTTTGCAAATGGCAACAAAAATATTTCGCGCATTTGTCTTTCAGGAATATATGCCGGAGTTCTATCCATTCCACTACGTGCATCTCCATAACCAACATAATGTTTTAGGCAAGCCGCAACACCTGGCAAGCCTTCTTCTGAGGGCATTTGATAGGCCTTAACCATACTCGACCCTAAACTTGCAGCCACCATTGGGTCTTCACCAAATGTTTCCCAAAACCTTGGCCATCTTGGATTTCTGGCAACATCTAAAACTGGAGAAAAATTCCAAGCAAGACCACTTGCACGCACATCATGGGCAGTGTAGGTAGCCATTTCTGTAATCAAGTCTGTGTTAAAACTAGCAGCTAAATTTATTTGCTGCGGATACAATGTGGCTCCTACTGTATAATTAGCGCCATGTATCGCATCTATACCATACAATACAGGGATTTTAAGTCTCGTTTGCATCCGATACTTATACAAAGCTTCACTCACCTCTTTCCACTGAGCTAAGGTGAAGGTATTACCTGGAACATTTAAAATGGATCCAACACCCATGTCTACCAATACTTTTCTTAGTTTTATAGTATCTAATTGGTGCGGCTTTTCTAATTTAAATGGGGTTTCTCCGCGCAAAATCATTTCAATACTAAACTGTGTCATTTGACCTGCTTTCTCCTCTAAACTCATCTGTTTCAATAAAGCGTTTGCGCGCTCTTCAGCAGATTTCTCTTTAGCAGGTTGACAGGCAATCCATGTTGCCATCAACATAACCATACCAATAACTTTTGGGTTCAAGCCTATTTTTTTTCTATTTGAATATGATCTATCCATAGCTCTCCTTCTTGTGTAAATGTGATTAATAATTGTTTAAACTTTTGGGTATTAAAATTAGATTTTTCCCAATCAAATACTGAAAATGGTAATTGAAGTTTCTTCCATATTCTACCCTGCTTATCTGGGTAATCCATATCACTCAGATAAGATGGATTTAGATTGATGTGAACCTGCTCTCCAGCATATGATTCAAATCCCATTTGTAGATTATTTAGGCTTAATTTTTGGGGAGCATACACATACATACTTAAGCCATAAGCCTGCATAGAGTCTGCTAAGGATATTGCCTGCCAAGTTTCCCAATTAAAGCCTAATTGGTTATTTACATTTAATAAAGACCTCATATTCCATTGCATGTGCAGAGCCGCACTTCCCATCAGATAAACTTGCGAGTCTAATTGAATATTCCTGCCCAAAAAATTTCCCAAACCCCATGCATATCTCATATTATCTTCAAATACCAAGGCTGGAAATTTTTGGGTAATCGTTTGACCAAACTTTTTACTCACTCCGCTATTTAATTTAGTGCCCGCCTCAATGGATATTTCATCAATCAAGATGGCACCTTCACCTTGGCATTCCACATTCAAACTTTTGATATTGCTGAAATCACTTTTAGGTCCAGCTGCTTCCATAAACCCAGACAATGGAATACTTACCTTCTGCCATTCTTCATTTATAGGATATCTTGTAAGGTGTTTTGCTTTAAAAAGTGTGGCGGTCTGAACACCACTATAATCTTCCAATAAAAAAATTAATGTTGGCACAAACTGAATGCCTTTTATGGCACGTATGTAAAAAGTTAAAAAGCCACTTTGCATGACTGGAGTTAAATCTTTTGCGGCATAACCATTCCAGCCAATACCAAAGCCCAACCAATTGCAGGAACCTGTTTTATTCCATTGCAATTGAAGACTCGATTTTCCCTGATACGAAAGTGTATCTACCCTCGTAAAATTTTTGCACTCAGTTTTTTCTAAACCCCAAATGTCTGCTGTTTGGTTACTAAAAATTTCCTTATCTGTGAAAACTTGTTGCTGCTCTTGATCGTAGGTATTTCCCCATTCATCCACTAGGTTTTGTGTTTGCATCTGAATACCACATGCAGCTAGCATTAATAAACCACAACTAAAATAAATGAGGTTTTTCATTAGGGTTGAAATGGTTTATAATAAGTAAAATTAGCATAATCAATTCCTACACGAGTTATACCGCTTGTTCCGGCCTGAGACAATAGTAAAAACTGGGTAGCAATAATCCTATCAGGATCTTTTTTACCTGTTCTGTCTACATTACCAAATCCTCCAGCAGTAGAAATACGTGTGTCTCCATATGAAAAGCTTACCAATTTCCATCCCTTCCAATTAACAGGTAAACGGAAATTATAGGCCCCCTCTTGGGCTGGCTGGTAAATGCCATCCTTGTTGTCATCTTCTTGAAATTCAATGCTCAATTCAGCCTTGTTATCGCCCCAACCATATACATAGGCATTGAAATAAATATTGTTTGGATTGTCAGTAGCAAATGAAAAATAATTAGATCCTAAACCTTGACTCACGCGTGCACTTAGGTTCATACCGCACAAAAATAAACTAGCAGTAGGGCCTCGATTACCGGCTAATACATAAAAGCGAGTTTTTTCTGTAGGCGATACCCCTTGATAATTTACAGATGTACCATTGAAAGTTTGTTGCCCTTCAGTAAAAGTATTGTAAGGCCTTTGTGGACTTTCAAAATCATCTATTAAAATATCTACACTTGGCGTTGGGCGGATATCTGTGATGCTTATCGTATCTGAATAAATGGTATCTGAATAATTCTCAAAACGCAAACGGGCAACACAGGGTTCATTTTTTCTAAAAAAAGGCGCATAGGTAATGGTACCATTCCAAATGATAGGAAAAGCATTAAAGTCTTTTTCATTGCCTATAAACGTTTTTATTGCCCCACTATTCAAGCCAATAATATCCATAGTCCACTGAGTACGAATACTCAATTTACCGCTAAACGAAACCTGCTCTTGATTGGCAAAATTTACAGATTTAACTGAGGCGCGTATGGGTTCAAGCAAGGCAAATTCACCAAACAAGTCTACCAACTCTGGCCCCTCTATCGCAGTATCTTTTTTACATCCGCTCAAGATAAATAAGAAGCAGGCAGTAAAAATTAGTAAAAGCTTTTTCATAGTTCTAGAAAAATAAATTATAAAGCACCGAAAGTCTATTAATTGCATATTGGTTTTGTGGTAATAATGCATTATCCCAGTTTACCTGTTGCCATTGTATTTTTAAGCTATTATGTTTACTAAATTGATAATTTATTCCACCTAAAAACAAGGTTTCGTTTAAATCGTAATTACTTCTTTCATAAAATACAACTTGGTTAAATGCATTTCTTGAAGGCATAAATTCATTCCCTTTGGCTTGAACCAATAATAAGCCCATTTGTAAGTGTAATTTTGGAACTACTTCATAAGATAAACCAAACTTTACCTGACTTGTATTAAGTTGTATTTCCTCTATGTTTTTTATCCCTTCACGTTGGGTTTTTTGAAGTCGATAAAATACGCTTAGGTTCAGCCTGCGTTTGCCATTGTAAAAATGATTGATATTACTATTGGCATCCCATTGAATCTCTGAAAAATTTCGCAAATTTAAGGTGCCTTGTCCGCTTATTTCATTGTAGCGCGAGATACGCATATTGCTTACAAATAAACCTAATTGTACTTTAGATCTAAAACCAAGTTCTGCTTGCACACCTTGCCTATTTGGTGTTGCTTGGCCATAGGGTAAAATGTTTTCATAAACAGGATTAAAACCTTGGAGATTGGGTGTTAAAAATAGGTTGTAATAATTGCCATCTGTTAAGATGTCTAACATATTGGCCGGTCTAACGCTTTCTCTATTCGTATAGTATGAATACTCGCTGGCAACCGCATTAAAATCTACCCTTCTGCTTTGGGCTCCCATGCTTCTAAAATGAGTTTCTACTCTGTTAGCATGCAACTTTACATGCCATGCTTTAGATGGATTAAAAGTTAAACTGGCAGTGGCAAAATTACCAGTTGGTATGTTTGGAGCAGCTAGTATATTTTCATAAGACACTTTAGAAAAACCAGCCTCGCCGCTCAATTTAAATTGAAATTGTTTTATAAAAAAACTTTCTGTAAGCCCGAAACTATGCACCGTATTACTAAATCTTGCATCAGAAAACATAGCAGACTCTCTCACATCAAACACATGTGCCAAATTATAATGAAGGCCCAAATTTTTAAATAAAGTAAAATCAATACTAGTTCCAGAAAATAATCTATCTGGCGTGCTAAAATAATCGGTTTGACGGTTTTTGGTAATCATCCCTTTTACATTTAATGAATTAACAATCTCATTAAACTTAAATCCAAAATCTAGCTGCGCTCCTTGCTGACGCCAGGTATTTTCACCATAAAATTTATCGTAGGCAATTACCTCAGAAAAAGTGTTTAATGCCTCTGGATTATGAACCGATAACTCACCTTCCCTATTGTATAATGTAAAAGGCGTCATACGGGTATTTAAATCTCCTACTTGGTATTTAAATTTCTTTAATAGCAATCCACGTAAATACAATTCACGCACATTCATCACAATTCCGCCACCCCAAAACCCATTGATATCATTGGTAACACGAGTAATGGCCTTAATTTCAGTCTCTGCGCTCGGCTTAATATGAAATCCCAAATCAAAAAGTGTAGCACCTCGCATTTGTTTGCGTGGCGTTATTGTATCTGAATCTATCAGAGCCCCTCCAATACTTCCATTATTCAATGCAAAACGGCCTGAACCAAAAAAATCTATTTTCTTCTCTTGTGCCAACAAGGTAATCGGCAACATCAAAAATAAATAGATAACATATCTAGTGTTTTTATTCATGCTAAAAAAATACTTTAAGTTCTATGGTAGTTTCTGTTCCCTTTATTTGGTCTTTTACAAAGCTCTTGTCTTGCTGATTAAACCATCTATTGCGAGCGTACAAATACGTGTTATTACTTATTCTATAATCAATTCCTAATCCATACAAAGTTCCTTCCTGATTCACTGGATCATTGGCTAAACTTCCTACCACAGCATCTACATTATCGCCCCTATTTAACTGATTATTTCCCTTGATATACTCCTTCCCAAAAGTAGTTACCAAACTCAAATGTTTGCTCAATTTAAATATAGCATCTAACTCATGATATTGAGTTCTTAATAAAGCCTTGTTTCCAACAATTGGTAGCAAACTAAAGCCTTCTTGAGCTGAACCAAATGAGCCTACATACAACAAATAAAATGGAGCATATGGGTTATTAATAAATTGCTTTAATTGAACCTGTAACATATTAAAACCCAAGATAGAATGAGGCATGCCCATTTGGTTGGTGTCTATAATAAACATACTTTGAGAAAAGCCTCTAAAATAACTTGTCCAATTGCCATAGGCGCCAATATTATTAGTAAATGGAGTAAATCTAGAGAATGGGAGTGCATTTATTTTATGTCCAAATGCCAATTCATTTCCTAAACTTCTGATCTCTGTGGCACTCATATTACCAATATTGAGTTTAGTAGTTTTAGTAATATCAAACCAAGCATTCACGCTAAAGCCTTTCCGATTGCTACTTACCTGTCCTACATCAGTAATAGAGCCTGCAAAATTACTAATTCCACCACTTCCTCCTAAAGTAGAACCGCTTTGATTAACCGCTGCCGAGCTAACAATATTCGTATTACCACTTAGAAAATTACCATAATAATTGATAAATTCAGGACTCACATAAAAGCCTTCCACTTCTATCGGGATAAAAGTATATTTCTCTGGAGTTCGAATGCTTAATCTGGCTGCATTTCCCCAGCCTGCGTCTTGTACTTCAGAATATAATCTGCCTCGCCCAAATTCGCTAGTTATTTTAATATCTTTTATGCTGCCATCATAACTTAAGGTATGTAACTGTATACCTGCCTCTTCTTTTGCGATGGAATCTGGGTACAATCTATAATCTATAAACTGTGCTCCCAGGGTATGATTACCTATCTTTTTTCTGATTCTTCCACCTGTTGTATAAGAAGGAATTTGATTAGTAAGAAAAGCTTGTGCAGGAGTAGTTCCATATAACAATCGAAGTTCAATGTTACCCGGCAATTCTTGGCCATCTACCATCAAACCTCTAAATGGTTGCATTCCAAAACGCATGTCCCTACTTATATTGCCATAATTGTAATAGTTAGATGCCCGATCAAATGAAACCTCATTGCCTTCCCATGGCCAACGCTCATAAATACTAAATCGCTGATATCCAACAAAGCTACTGAATACCATGCCACTTAATTCTATCCAATTTATACCTCCCATGTGCGCAGTAAACTTTCCAATATCTGTTTGAATACTACCTGTAAGATTAATCCCAAGATTCAAATTCATAGGACTTTCACCCGGCCTGCCAGAAAAATTATGGTACAAGGCATAATCCATTCCAATATAGGTTTTAGAAGTAGGCTGAACCGAAACATTTAATAGCATCAAGGGAGGATCACGATAAACATCGCCCGTTCCAAGAATAAATGCTGGGGCACTTGCATAAGGATTTCCCGGTATAACCACAAAAGGTTGTTCTAAATTTCTATTGATGGCAAAAAACCTATAATACCCGCCAACTGTTAGTTTTTTTAATGGTAAAATATCTGTTTTACCAACAGAAATGGGTCGCTCTTGCAAAAGGGTATCTGGCTCTTGAGCACGAGACATTCTTGGCAACAGCAGATAAACACCCACCAAAACTATCGAGAAAAAAATATGTTTATATGCTTTCAATGAAAATGAATTATTCAGCTAACTTCTTAATTATAATTTGAAATACATATTTTTTAAACCCTACTCACTTACATCAGGCAAACATTATTCTACTACATTGCTACTACAAAAAAGCTCAAATTACTGATTGTAAAATATTTATTGCTTGACAAGACTAAACAAAATTCATACCTTTTGCAACTCATTGAACACCTATAAATGCCTATAAAAAGAATATTTTTAATTGTTTTTTGCATGGCTATTAGTATTGCCACGGCTATTTCACAGCCCATCAATACAGCACCATTAGTAAAAAACTTTAGCAAACAAATGCACCAGGGAGGAACCCAAACCTGGGACATTTGTGAGGATAACAAAGGCCTCATTTTCTTTGCAAACAATAATGGATTACTTGTTTATGACGGCAGGACTTTTAGTAATTTCCCTCTTCCGGGAAAAACAATCCTTCGATCCGTTTTATACGATTCCAGTTCTCGCAGGATTTATGCTGGTGGCCAAAACGAAATAGGATATTTTGGTTATACCGAAAGTGGGAATTTAAAATTCTATTCTCTTGCCAACCTACTTCCTCAAGAATATAAAGGATTTGAAGACGTTTGGACCATCTTACAGAAAAATGGAATTATCTATTTTCAAACTAGCAAAACCATCATTGCCTTTCAAAACAATAAAATGAGTTTGCTCAAGCCAAGCGAGCAAACAATTGAGAAAATGCACCTAGCAAATAATCGTATCTATGTATGCGATGCGGCTGGTGCCGTTTTTGAATTAGAAAACAAATCGTGTAAACTAATTATTCCAGCAAGTAATTTAGATATTTCATCTATTATAGATTTAAATAAAGAAACATTACTTATTTGTACCTATAAAAATGGCTTATACTTTTACAGAGATAATGTTTTAAAAAAAGCTCCTATTAATGACATAGAACTAAAAGAGAATCGGGTATACAGAGCCTGCAAATATGGCAATAAAATAGTTCTTGGCACCAGTAGATCTGGGATATATTTTTTAGATGAAAGTGGCTCCATTCTTTCTAAAATGAATATTCAAAACGGCCTTCAAAACAATAATGTACTTAGTTTATTTGCAGATAAAAATAAAAACCTTTGGCTTGGGCTAGATAACGGAATTGACCTACTTCGTCTCAATTATCCTTTTTCATATATCTACCCAGACGGAATTTTAAAAGGAACTGGTTATACAATGACCAATTATCAGGGCACTAACTACTTCGGAACCAATAATGGCCTATATCAACAACTAGGAGATAAAAATTTTAACCTAATTAAAAATACGGAAGGTCAGGTATGGAGTGTTCAAGAAATTCAAAACAAACTTTTTGTTTCCCATCATGAAGGACTATTTGAAGTTAAATTAAATGAGGCTGTTAAAATTGCAGATATCAAGGGCTGCTGGAAAATACTAGAATTAAAGAAGCATCCTGGCTATTTTATGATAGGTACCTATAATGGAATAAGCATTTATAAATGGGTAAACAATGGCTTACAATTTATTTCTAAGCCTAGTAATTTTAAAGAGTCTAGCCGTTTTATTGAGGAAGATGAAAATGGTCATATTTGGGTAGGACACCCTTATAAAGGTTTATATAAGCTAACATTAAATCCAAATTTTACTCAGATTCTAGAGGCAAAACGTTATGGTAAATCACAAGGACTCCCATCTGAAACAGATAATTTGGTATTTTCATTGAATGATGGAATTTGTTTCACCAGCCATGCAGGTGTTTTTCAATTTAATGCCCTATTAGACAGCTTTGAGCCCATTAAAATTTTAGGTACTATATTTAATAAAAATCAAAACTATAAACGCATTATTCCTGGTAGAAATGGCAAATTATGGGTTATTCAAGACCAAGAAATTGCTTATATCAAACAATCCTATAATGGAGTAGATTATGCCTTCGAAAAAAAGCCAATACCAAAAATGGATCAAGATTTGGTAGGTGGATTCGAATTTATAGAAGAATGTGAAGGAGAAAATTTATTTCTTGGAGTTGAAACGGGCTTCATGCAACTAAATCTGAAGCAGATGGAGACCTTTGTATTAGATCCACCAAAAGTAATTATAACCCAAATAAACGGACTTACTCTTCCAGATAGCTCCTATTTTCATTGGATTGATCATACAGACCTCAGCTATCATTTACCCGATCGAAGTATAGAATTTTGGTTCAGCTCAACCAATGGTAATTTTTATAATGATCTGAGCTTCTCCACCTATTTAGCAGGTTGGGATAAAACCTGGACCCCTTTCAAAACAAGTAATAGCAGAGAATTTAGTAGGCTTTCTTATGGCACTTATACCCTTCATGTAAAAGCAAAATGTATGGGCGTCGAAGGTTTGCCAATGTTGCTAAAATTTACCATACCGGCACCCTGGTATTGGAGCAGCGCAGCTAAAGTACTTTATGCATTATTTGCAGTACTTATTATATTATTAATTGGCTTTTATCCGCAAAGATTAGTTCGTAAAAAAGCCAGCAGAATAATCGCCGAAAAACAAGATCATTTTGAAAAACAACGCGCAGACCTATTACTAGAAAAAGAACATAAAGAAAAAGAATTAATTGCCCTTAAAAACCAGCAATTACAAACAGAACTAGAGCATCAGGGAAGAGAATTAGCCTCCTCTACCATGCATATTGTTCAAAAAAGTGAAATGCTTCTAAGCATCAAAGAAAAACTCAAAAAAATTAATGCTTTAAGCAATGATCCAAAGATTAAGCCAGAGATGAGTGAGCTTATCAAAACCATTGAAAAGGATACACTCATAGATAAAGACTGGGAAAGATTCGAATTATATTTTAATCAAGTTCATAATAGCTTTACACAAAGCTTAAAAGCTAAGTTCCCAGCTTTGTCTGCAAACGATATTAAAATGTGCTCCTATCTAAGAATGAATTTATCTACCAAAGAAATTGCTTCCATTCTAAACATTTCTACCCGAGGTGTAGAAGTAAGCAGATATAGGCTTAGAAAAAAAATGGGTTTAGAGAACGGCGCCAATATTGCCGACTATTTGAGCCAATTATAAAAAAACAATGCGACCACCTTTTTCAAGATGGCCGCACGTTTAACAATTACCTGAACAAAAATTATCTTTTATTATTCAACTACCAATTTCACTGTTTTAACTGTTTGGTTCATAGAAACCTTAACCAGATAAATTCCATTTTCTAGGCCTTCAATTGGTAATGAATATTCTAATTTACCAGCAATCAAATTACTTTGCTTACTTACGCTTGAACCCAATAAATCAAATATTTCAATAGTTAATGGCAACTTTGATTCTTTTGGTAAACTTAATGTAAATAGGTCAGATGCTGGATTTGGATAAATATTTAAACCGTTTAGAACTTGCTCTTCCATACCTATCACTTCGCAGATAGTACAAGTATTCCAGCAATAAGCACCTACCTTAACTGCAGAAGAATCACTAATTCTTACAAAACGATTGGTAAAATTGCCAGTAGTTCTAGTACAAGGATCACCAGGATTAAACTTTTCGTCATCTACCCAATTACCAATGGTGTATTTGAATTCATAGCTACCTGTATCTAAACGTAATTTTACTTCGTAAATATTGTTCCCAACTAATGTCATAGGCGTACAATCTCCACACCAGCCATTAAAAGAACCATTAATTGTTACACCCTTACTCATATCTCCCACATAATCTTTCATATTTACCCTAAAAGTAACTAATGATCT
Organism: Bacteroidota bacterium; assembly: GCA_947459415.1. GTDB lineage: Bacteria > Bacteroidota > Bacteroidia > UKL13-3 > UKL13-3 > B1. Next base: position 3,437 of record CANHDN010000023.1, on the reverse strand, counting down.
AGGTGCTGTCTTATCACAGGTAACACAACTTTCCCAGCATACCAAGGGTAAAGTATCACTTGGTTTATTCGCTACTTTAAAAGTACGGTTTGTAAAGCCAAAGGCAGTTTTGGTACAAGAACTACCCTCTAATAATATTTCTTGAGCTTTCCAATTACCTATTGCATATTTAAAATCATAAGAAGAATCTTTGTCTAACATTACTGTTGCCATCCAAATATTACTTGAACCTTGTTTGGTCATAGGCGTGCAATTTCCACACCAGCCATTAAAGGTTCCATTCAATGTTACAGTGTCTGTAGCAGATAAATTGTATCTAGACATATCTACTTGGAAACTTACATTAGATTTAGTTACAGCACCTCCGGTACAAGCAGAACAAGATTCCCAACAAACTGGAGCTAAGTTCATATCGCTGTTTACAGTGTTTAAAACCCTATTGGTGAATGAACCTGTTGTTTTTGTGCATGGTAATGAACTTGCTAATGACTCTTGACTTGCCCATGCTCCAATAGTATACTTGTATTCATATTCCGTATTTTTATCCAAAGGAATCGTGATGGTCCAAGAGGTGGTATTTGGAATCTTAGTCATTTTAGCACACGCACCACACCAATTATTAAAGCTTCCATTTAAAGTAACTGTATCACCAGCATTTAATGCTAGGTTTTTAACATCAACGGTAAAGGTTACATTTACTTTTACAGGTGGCGGTGGAGTAATGCCCGAACCAAACTTAACATCATCAAAATAATAGGTCTTCTCTCCGGCTGTTTGCCCTGATGTACCGAAATTAAAGAAGATAGACAACATTTTGTAGGTATAGGTATAATTGATAGCAGCAGTACCTGTCGCCTGATTAGCAAAATCAAAGTCTAGTACTTCCCAAGCACCAGATGATTTTGTTTTAGCTTCGGTTTCAACACTCTTTGTATTATCAGTAGGATCTTCCGCTTTTAATCTAACTGCGATTCCGCTATCTGGAGACCAAACGCGTACACTCAACTTAGTAGAACCACTGGCAAATGGAATCGCCTCGGCTAATCCAGTACTTGGGTTCATGGTAGTTCCAGCCCAAGTCTGAGCAGTATTGGTTTTAATAATCTTAGCAACCTTATTTGAGGAATTGGTTGGATCTGTAACAATACTACTTGCATTGCCACCAAAATCAGCCAATACATAATTCACATTACTTGAATCAAAAGTAATAGGTAATTTTACGGTTTGAAGAATAGGTGCGCTTGGAGGTAGCACTCTTACATTATCAAAAAAGTATGTTTTTTCACCAGCAGTAGCGCCAGTAGTACCAAAATTAAAAAATACAGATAGTTTGTTGTAAGCAAAAGTAAAGTTAATAGCAGGAGTTCCACTTGATTGATTTGCAAAGTCAAACTCTAAATCTTGCCAAACATTAGCCGCAGTGGTGCGGGTATCTGTTTCTACACTTTTGGTGGCATCGCTAGACATTTCAGCTTTCAACTTCACTACAATTCCGCTATCTGGAGACCAAACACGAATTTTCATCTTAGTGGCATTACTTGCAAATGGAATTGGATTGTTAAATCCTGAACCTAAGCTTGTTCCAGCCCATGCTTGTGCAGAATTAGTTTTAATAATCTTGGCAACTTTATTGCTTGAATCGGTTGGATCAAGCACAACAGAACTCGCATTACCTCCAAAATCAAGTAAGCTGTATTCTACATTGGTGCTGTCAAAATTAATTGGTAAAGACATGGCTTGTAATGCAGGACAAGCAGCGCAAGAATTCCAACATACCAGAGACATGGTAGTGTCTGCAGATACCGTTACTTTGCGATTAGTGAAACTGCCGTTGGTTACCGTACAAGGCAAACCATTGGTTAATGACTCTTGAGCATTCCATCCACCAATGGTATATTTAAACTCATGGTTTCCAGAAGGAATAGCAAAAGTGCCTTGCCAAACATTTGTAGACCCCTGCTTTACCAGCGGATTACATCTTCCACACCATGAATTCCAGGTGCCATTCACATACACTGTATCATTTAAATTCTGATACTGAGACATGTCTACCCTAAAGGTAACATTGTAGCTCTGCGCCTGAACTGCCCAATTAATGAGCAATAAAAGCACAAACATCATCCATTTTGTAAATTTTTGCATACGTTTTATTATTAATGCTGTAAAAATAATCATGCTAGGGAGCAGACCCAAATTTAGCTACCCTACAATGCTTTCACTTAGAAATAATACACATAGAAATACTACTACAATACTACTACATGCAAACGCAATATAATGATTGTCATTATTTTAACCAAAAATAAAAAAGCAGCTATTGAGCATTCTAAGCCAATATTTAAATCGATTTAGAAGAAAATATTTTAGAAGAAAAATGGATTGAATCTTAGTTTTATGAATAAGTCTGAACCTCATGATGGAAAAACTCCAGGCTTACGCCAGCTATTTTAAGCATTTCTTCACTTTCTCCACCTGCATGGTATTTTCTTTCACAAACAACCCGTTTAATCCCGCAATTGATGATAAGCATGGCACAAACCCTACAAGGTGTCATTCTGCAATATAAGGTTGCGCCCTCTAAAGCCACTCCATTTTTGGCAGCCTGACAGATTGCATTTTGCTCAGCATGAACCGTTCTAACACAATGTTGGGTAATGCTGTCATCTTCATGAATCACTTTTTTCATCTGATGTCCTATCTCATCACAATGAGACAAACCAATAGGTGAACCAACATAACCGGTTACTAACAACTGATTATCTTTAGCTATTACACAACCGCTTCTTCCTCTGTCACAAGTAGCTCTTTTGCTAATGGCTTCCATTACTTCCATAAAATATTCATCCCAACTTGGACGAATATATTTTTCATCAGTACTTATTTGCATGCTATTAAAATGTATGAATGATTAAGTCAATTTGATGGAATAAATCTTGGAACGACCCATTATTTAAAAAATGAAAATCTGCCAGGGCCATGCATCCGGTTAAATTTTGCTTATTAGGGTCTGCAGATTGTAATTCCCTATCTTCATTATTAGAAAATGTTTCAAACGATATGTGATCTGTTTCAGAGCCCCTGAGCAAAACACGTTGGTATCTCAACAGCCTATCTGTATCTACAGAAAATAAGGTAAAGTTGCCCTTTGCTTTTAATGCTTGAACCTCGCCAAGCGTTCTGATGCTTTCAATAATACAATTACGACCACTAATTTGTGCTTGCTGCCATAATTGCTCGGCAATGTAGCTAGGGCCATATTGTGCGCGTAAAGCATTAGCTGTAAAGGTGAGCGAATCTCTATTTACTATTTCACCCCTTTGTTCAATTTGTTCCTTTAAAAATCCACGTACTGAAAAATGACAATAGCCATGATTTTTAACCAGATAATCAACGATTGTTCCTTTACCTGCCCCAAGTGTACCTGTAATACCTATAAT